>JADHNX010000147.1 GCA_016779365.1 Planctomycetaceae bacterium | reverse complement strand
GCGTGTCGGACACGTGCTGTTTGACCATCTACAGCTGTGATCCGTTAAGCGAGTTCTAAAATTGCGATGGCAGACTGCCGGTCGCGGCGGTCGTTGAAAGAGAAATAATGGCAAAACAATCGAAACGAATGAAGTTTCTGCGCGAGTACGCACAGAAGATTGGCTCCGTGTCGCTACGGGACGCTGTTCGCGAGCTTAAAGCTCTTGAAACTAAGCTGCCAAAGGGAATCAAGGCGTGCCGCTTTGATCAAAGTGCGGAATTCGCTGTCCGGCTGGGTGTTGACCCAAAGCAGGCGGATCAACTGGTTCGTGGATCTATCGTTCTTCCGCACGGAATCGGTAAGACCCAACGTGTTGTTGTGTTTGCACAGGGCGACAACGTCGCTGCTGCTCAGGATGCTGGAGCAGACGAAGTAGGCGGCAAGGAGCTCGCTGACAAGATTAAGAATGGCTGGCTTGACTTCGACGTAACTATCGCCAGTCCAGATATGATGGGTGTCGTTGGACCACTCGGTCGAGTACTTGGACCACGAGGCCTGATGCCATCGCCGAAAGCCGGAACCGTCACACAGGACGTCGCCAGGGCCGTCAAAGAGTACAAGGCTGGCAAAGTTGAGTTTCGAGTCGACGCTGGCTCCAACGTCCATTGCGTTGTCGGTAAGCTTTCTTTTACCGAAGAGCAGTTGACCGAAAACGTCGCCGCTTTGCTCGACCTCGTCGTTTCATTGAAACCGACAACATCCAAAGGCATTTACGTCCGAGGGGCATCGATTTCGGCGACAATGCTGCCCGGCATCTCAGTAACGGTTTAATTCAAATTCCGAGTTACCGGCTGAATGGCGACTTAGGTCGATGATGCTGGCTTAAGCTCCTTACGGCAATGTGATGGGATAAATCCGATGAGCAAGTTCATCAAAGAGCACATTATCAGCGAACTCGAAGACCAGCTGCGTGGTCGCGGAGAAGTTCTGGTAGTAGATATGTCTAAGTTGACCGGAACGGATGCAAACCGCCTCCGGGTTGAACTGGGCCAGAGCAAGATCGAAACGCTCGGGGTGAAGAATTCCCTGGCTCGACTGGCTGCCGGTCGAGTTGGTCTGGAAGCCTTGTCGCCAATCCTTGAGGGACCATCAACGCTGGTTTGGGGCGGCGACGACGTTGTCGCTCTTTCAAAACAGATCACCGCATGGGCCAAGGATCTTTCCGCGCTTGAGATCAAGGGTGCGGCAGTTGAGGGCCAGACTCTGGATGCTGCGGGCGTTGACCGGTTAAGCAAGAGTCCTGGGCGTCCAGAACTCCTTTCCAGGATTGCTGGCCTGATTTTGACCCCCGGTGGAAATGTTTGCGGAGCACTTCTGGGTGCTGGTGGAACGATTGCTGGGCAGATTAAGAGTCACGGCGATAGAGATGAGTAATCACGACACGTACGGATGTTTCAGTGGTGTGAGCGTTAATTAAGTTCAATTTAGCGAGTCTGCGGCGAGATGCCGCTTTTGTATTTTTCTTGCTGAGACTGGAGTCTGACTCTTGGCAAGTTTGTTGAAGACCGTCTGTTTGCTGGGAGAAGACTCCCGTTTCCACTACGGTGGCGCCAGCTTCAGGTCGGATGTTCGAAACACAAGTTTTCGTTTTCTGGAGTTAGAGTAATGTCCGAAGAAGCAGCAGTGGCCGAATTCAGTGAAGGCACAAAAGAACTGGGCGACAAAATTGTCGCATTGACTCTCCTCGAGGCTAAGGCATTAGCCGATTATCTCGAGCAGGTTCACGGCATTAAGCCCGCCGGTGGTGGCGTCATGATGGCCGGCCCTGCCAGCGCAGAGGCCGCCGCACCAGCCGAAGAGAAAACTGAGTTTGACGTCATCCTGACAGGCTTTGGCGACAACAAGATCGCTGTGATTAAGGTCGTCCGAGGCGCAACTGGTCTCGGCCTGAAAGAAGCTAAGGAAGTTGTCGAAGGCGCTCCGAAAGCAGTCAAAGAAGGCATCTCAAAAGAAGATGCTGACAAGCTGAAAGAAGAGATCGAGGGTGCCGGCGGTAGCGTCGAAATCAAGTAGGCTACTCCTGCCCTTTGGTAATTGAGTCGTTTTCGGTTGGTGACTGACTATCTTGTTGGCCGTCTCGCAGTTACCAGGCAGGATCAGTATGCCTTTTTGAGTTTCGGGCTTCGGACTGCTGCCAGAGTTTCTTGTGCAGACCACGACGCGCGCCGACGTGTCATGGTCTGCATTTTCTGATTCTCTGGCGATAAAGCAGGTTGTTGCGGTTTGGCGTGCCAATGGGTACCGAGGAAAACGCTGATTAGCCGCGTATTTGTTGAGTTTTATCGTGCAGGCCATTATTTAGGTCTGTTGGGGTGCAGATTCTGTTCCGATGGCGCATAATCACCCCCTGAACTTGAACACGCTGAGCTTTCGCCCACAGAATGCTCACGTCATGGCTGTCAGTCAGCATCCAGCTACGAACGGATTCCCGCCGTGCTTAAGTGCCACATGGCTCTAGCTTCCGATCTGATAGACGTTGTGTCCCGTTGTTGTGTCGTGCTTTTGGAACTTCATACGGTGACACCACTTCGAGCTGTTTTTGCCTTTGCCGTTCCGGATGACTCGGCGGTGTATGCTCGAAGTTTTCAGCCAGACTGCAGGTGCTGCTTCCGACCTGCAATGAATTGTGACCTCATCCTTTCATCTGACGGATAGTTGACATATGCCGATTCCTTCGAAGCGAACTATTGTAGCTGACGACGTCCGGGTAATGGGGTCGCTTGAGTGCTCGCAGCCGATTGAAACGCTGACTCAACTGCAGAACGATTCGTACGATCGGTTCCTGCAAAAGGATCTGCCGTCGCGCGAGCGAACCAATGTCGGCCTTGAATCAATCCTGCGGGAAATCTTCCCAATCGAAAGTTACGACGGGCAATACTCTCTGGAGTACGTCCGCTACGAACTCGGAAAGCCACGATACACCCCGATTGAATGCCGGCAACTTCGCTTGACTTATGGTCGACCGTTCCGGGTCCTGCTTCGCTTGAACAAGGAGCAGCCGATTGAGGAAGAAGTCTATCTCGGTGACATGCCGATCATGCTCGGAGGTGGCGAGTTCATTATCAATGGAGCCGAGCGAGTAGTCGTCAGTCAGCTTCACCGATCACCAGGTGTCGATTTTGTTCTTGCCTCAGAGCCGGGCGAGCGAAAAGCTTATTCATGCCGGGTTATCCCTGAGCGAGGAAGCTGGATTGAGCTCAATCCGACGAAGAAGGATGGTTTAGCGGTTCGGATCGATCAGAGTGGGAAATTTGCGGCCACAACCTTGCTCCGAGCAATGGGGCAGGAATTCTCCTCAAACACTCAACTGGCGAAGCTGTTCTACGATGTCAGCGAGCAGAAAGTCAGTGACAAACTTGAAAAGAAAACTGTCGCTGACGATGTGATTTATCCAGGTGGACACGAGCAGTGTGGCGAAATCATTATCGAGTTTGGCGAAGTGTTGACCGCCGAGCATCTCGTTAAGATAAAAGACGCTAGGATTAAGACGATCACGGTCATTGATGAAGTCAAAGACCAATTGATTCTGAATACGATTCGTGAAGACGTAACTTCGAGCCATGAAGAAGCATTACTGCGGATCTACCAGCGTCTGCGTCCCGGAAACCCTCCGGCACTCGATAAAGCAATTGACCTGTTTCGAGATCGATTCTTCGATCTGAATCGCTATCGACTTGGAACTGTCGGGCGATTTCGTATCAATCGAAAATTCCAGCAGGATGTCTCTGAGGATGAGATGACGCTGGCTTCGGAAGACTATGTCAACGCAGTGCGTTACATGATTCGTCTTCGAACCAACGATCCAACTGCGTACGTGGACGATATCGACAACCTCGGGAACCGCCGACTTCGAACGATCGATGAGCTGGCTGCAGATGAAATCCGCAAAGGCTTCTTGAAGCTTCGACGAACCGTCCAGGAGCGGATGAGCCTCAAGGATGTCGAGGAAATGACGCCACGAACTCTGGTAAATCCCAAGAGTGTCTCAGCGGCAATTGAGTACTTTTTCGGTCGCAGTGAGCTTTCGCAGGTCGTTGACCAGACGAACCCTCTATCGATGCTTACCCACGAGCGGCGACTTAGCGCGCTTGGGCCGGGTGGTCTTAACCGGAAGCGGGCGGGTTTCGAAGTTCGTGACGTTCATATCTCGCACTACGGTCGAATCTGTCCGATTGAGACTCCGGAAGGGACGAATATCGGTCTGATTTCCAGCCTGGGAATTTTTGCGCAGGTTGACGATTATGGCTTCCTGATTACTCCGTACCGAAAGATTGTTGACGGTAGGTTGAGTGACGAGCTTGACTATCTGCGTGCCGACGAGGAATCGGAACACTACGTTATCCCTGCCGACTCGCCGGTGAAAGATGGGAAGCTCGTTGGTGACCGGGTTCTTGCCCGTCATCGAAATGACGTGAAGTGGGTAGATATCTCACAGGCTGAGTATATCGATGTCTCACCTGCTCAGATGGTTGGAGTTTCAGCGTGCCTCATTCCGTTCCTTGAGCATGATGATGCGAACCGCGCATTGATGGGATCGAACATGCAGCGGCAGGCTGTGCCGTTGTTGATTGCTGAGAAGCCTGTCATCGGAACTGGCATGGAGCCGGTCGTTGCACGGCACTCCGGAATGCTGATTCAAGCCGAAAAGGCCGGAAAAGTCACCTACGTTGACGGCACCGTGGTCGAGGTTGACGGAAAACGGTACCCGCTCCGCAAGTTCACAGGGCTTAACGAGAGAACGTCGCTCAATCAGAAACCGATTGTCAGGATTGGCGACAAGGTAAAGAAAGGGCAGTTGCTGGTTGACAGTGCCGCAACCCATGATGGCGAGTTGGCACTTGGCCGGAATGTGCTCGTCGGGTTTATGTCGTGGAACGGCTACAACTTCGAAGACGCGATCATCCTTTCAGAGCGTCTCGTCAAGGAAGATGTCTACACATCAATTCATATCGACGAGTTCGATGTTGAGATTCGCGAGACTAAACTGGGACGCGAAGAGTTCACGCGTGATATTCCTAACGTCAGCGAGAAAGCTCTTCGCAATCTCGACGAGAGCGGAATTGTCTGCATCGGCACGCGGGTTTCTCCAGGCGATATTCTTGTTGGAAAGGTCTCGCCGAAAGCGAAATCAGAGCTGACGCCTGAAGAGAAACTCCTGCACGCGATCTTCGGTCGTGCCGGCGAAGACGTGAAGAACGAGTCACTCGAAGTACCGAGCGGTGTCGAGGGAATCGTCATTCATACAGAGAAGTTCTCTCGAAAGATGAGTCTGTCTGAATCAGAAAAGAAACAGCTCGACGATCAGGTTGCGGAAACGGAAAAGTCTGGAAACGAAGCCGTGGCGACTGCTTTTCAGGTGTTTCTCAAAGATTTCGAGAAAGCGCTTGGCGAAACCGTCAAGAACGACGACGACGTCGCGATTGCGAAAAGTACAGACAACAATCAGATCGCGGCCTTCGCGTCTCAGTTCATGAGCTGGTTCGACAAGCTTGAACTGCGGAGTCCGCAGAAGCTGTCTGAGTGCCGCAAAGTCATCAAGGACTCGTTCGGCACCGTTGAAGAAGCCATCGACACTCGGGACCACGCGGTCAACAGCCTGAAGCGCGGCGACGAACTGCAGAACGGCGTCCTACAGATGATCAAAGTTTATGTCGCATCGAAACGGCAAATCTCTGTCGGTGACAAGATGGCCGGGCGACATGGAAACAAAGGGGTTATCTCGAAAGTTCTGCCGATCGAGGATATGCCTTATCTCGAAGATGGAACTCCACTCGATATCCTGCTGAATCCACTGGGTGTTCCGAGTCGTATGAACGTTGGGCAGATTCTTGAGACTCACCTTGGCTGGGCCGCAGCCAAACTCGGGTTCCGTTGCTATTGCCCGGTCTTCGATGGCCCTGAAGAGTCGCTCATCAATTCTCTGCTGAAAGAAGCCGGGCTTCCTGAAGACGGTAAAGCAGTGCTGCATGATGGCCGAACTGGGGAGAAGCTCGAACAAAAGGTGACCGTTGGATACATCTACATGCTCAAGCTTCACCATCTTGTCGACGACAAGATTCATGCACGAGCCACCGGGCCTTACTCATTGATCACGCAGCAGCCACTCGGCGGTAAAGCACGATTTGGCGGCCAGCGGTTCGGAGAAATGGAAGTATGGGCTCTTGAGGCCTACGGAGCAGCCTACATCCTGCAGGAACTTCTCACCGTGAAGAGTGACGATGTAGAAGGTCGAACCAAAATCTACGAGTCGATGGTCAAAGGCGAAAATACGCTCGAAGCAGGTACCCCGGCAAGCTTCGACGTGTTGACGAACGAAATCCGCGGTCTGGCTCTGAACCTCACACTCGAAAAGAACGCCGTCTGACGAGATAGCGGGCGGCGGTCGCTTTCGTGTGTTCCGCTGGCCAGTCCATCCAGACTGGCGGTCGAGTGAGGTTAACGATTCAAACACCCAACAGCTTTCTGTAAGAGGCCTGGTATGAGTGCTGGCGAAACCACCGGATACGAACGAGTCAATGATTTTGGTGCAGTGCGAATCGCTTTGGCGAGTCCGCATGACATTCGTGGATGGTCATTCGGGGAAGTCAAGAAACCGGAGACCATCAACTACCGAACGTACCGTCCAGAGCGTGACGGGCTCTTCTGTGAGCGGATCTTCGGTCCTGAAAAGGACTGGGAGTGCGCGTGCGGTAAGTATCGCGGCATGAAGTATAAGGGCATGATCTGTGACCGCTGTGGTGTCAAAGTGACCCACAGTCGAGTTCGTCGGAAGCGAATGGGCCACATTGAGCTTGCGGCTCCTGTCGTTCATATCTGGTTTTTCAAAGCGATGCCGAGCCGTCTTGGTGCGTTGCTCAATATGAAGACGACGAGTCTCGAAAAGGTTATCTACTTCCAGGATTACGTCGTTACCGATCCTGGCGATACGCCTCTGCGTCCTGGGCAGCTTCTCACAGAAGACGAAGCTCGCGAAAAACGCCGCAAGTATGGTGACGGCAGTTTCGAGATCGAGATGGGGGCTGACGCAATCAAGAATCTGCTTATGCAGCTTGATATGGTTGATCTGTCTGCCAAGCTTCGAAAAGAGCTTAGTGAAACTGGCAGTCAGCAAAAGATGAAAGAGTTGATCAAGCGACTCAAGATCATCGAGCAGCTTCGGGACAGCCAGAACAAACCGGAGTGGATGGTTCTGGATGTGATTCCCGTGATCCCTCCAGATCTTCGGCCGCTGGTTCTGCTCGACTCGGGTAACTTTGCGACCAGCGATTTGAACGATCTTTATCGTCGAATCATCAATCGAAATAATCGACTGAAAAAACTGGTCGACCTGAACGCGCCGGAAGTCATCGTCCGCAACGAGAAGCGAATGCTTCAGCAGTCTGTTGACGCGCTGTTTGACAATAACCGTTGCAAGCGGCCTGTTCTTGGTTCATCGAACCGGCCACTGAAGTCGCTGACCGACATGATCAAAGGTAAGCAGGGGCGATTCCGCGAGAACCTCCTTGGAAAACGCGTCGACTATTCTGCTCGTAGTGTGATTGTCGTCGGCCCGGAACTTCAACTGCACCAGTGTGGCCTTCCGAAGAAGATTGCCTTGGAGCTGTTTCAACCATTCATTATTCGACGCCTGAAGGAACTCGGGCATGCTGACACGATTAAATCTGCGAAACGGATGCTTGAGCGTAAGGACGAAGAGGTCTGGGACATCCTTGATGAAGTGATCACGAACCACCCCGTGATGCTTAACCGTGCTCCTACTCTTCACCGCATGGGCATCCAGGCTTTTGAACCAACGCTTGTCGAGGGGAACGCGATTCGTCTTCATCCGCTCGTGTGCCGAGGTTTCAACGCCGACTTCGACGGTGACCAGATGGCTGTCCATCTGCCATTGTCGATCGAGGCTCAGGTTGAAGCTCACACATTGATGATGGCGACTCATAATATTTTCAGCCCGTCAAACGGTGCACCAATTATCAGTCCTTCACAGGATATCGTGATGGGTTGTGGTTTCATGTCGGTGAAACGCCCCGGTCGACTTGGCGAAGGCATGGTCTTTTCCGGCACGGACGAAGTTCACACCGCATTGAGCCACGGCAAAGTCGCGATGGACGCGGCCGTAAAAGTGCGGATGCCGAAAGACCGAAAAGTCATCGGCGAAGGTGCTGAGGGTTATGTGCATGGCGGCCTGATTGAGACCTGCCCCGGTCGAGTTCTCTTCAACGACATCCTCGACCCGCAGATGGCCTTCTACAATTTAAGCCTCAAGGGCAAAGACCTCTCCAGGGTCATCTCCGATTGCTACCTTCAGCTTGGTCGCCGAGCCACGATCGGATTGCTTGATCGTATGAAAGCCATTGGTTTTCAGGAATCGACGAAGTCAGGACTGTCGTTCGCGACAAGCGACCTGGTGACTTCGCCTGATAAGGAAAAGATCATCCTGGATTCTGAGTCGCTCGTGCTGAAGCAGCAAAAGCTCTACGACCGAGGGATCATTACTGACCAGGAACGCTACAACCAGGTTCTGGATATCTGGACCCACGCACGAGAAGCCATCACGAAGTCGATGATGGTCGAGTTGAAGAACGATATTCGAGACAACGGGCATTACCTGAATCCGATCTACCTGATGGCGGATTCTGGTGCTCGTGGTGGCCAGGAGCAGATTCGACAGCTTGCCGGTATGCGTGGCCTGATGGCCAAACCAAGCGGTGAGATCATCGAAACACCAATTAAGTCAAACTTCCGCGAAGGGCTCACCGTTCTTGAGTACTTCAGCTCGACTCACGGTGCTCGTAAAGGTCTGGCGGATACGGCTCTCAAGACGGCTGACTCTGGTTACCTGACAAGAAAGCTGGCCGACATTTGCCAGAACATGGTCATCACCTGTGAGGACTGCGGGACCGCTCGCGGAATCACTCGTGGGATTGTTTACCGCGGTGAAAAGGTCGAAGTCAGTCTTGCGGATTCGGTCCGTGGACGTGTCAGTCGAACAAACATCGTGAATCCAATTACTGACGAGGTAATTGTTCGCGATGGCGAGCTTATTAGTCACGCCATTGCTCATAAGATCGAAGAGCTGGGGCTTGAGCGGATTCAGGTACGCAGCCCGATGACCTGTGAAGCTCCACTGGGGCTGTGCCGACTCTGCTACGGCATGGACCTGTCGACTGGTCAGAAGGTTGAAGAAGGACTCGCTGCAGGTATTGTCGCTGCT
>JADHNX010000146.1 GCA_016779365.1 Planctomycetaceae bacterium | reverse complement strand
CGACCAACGACCGTCTTTGGCACTTTTGTCTTTGGGATGCCAATGACACTTTTGGTTTCGTCCCAGCGATCCTCGTCCGTAAGCTTTGCAATACGTTCAGCTCGCTTCATGACGTTTCGGGCTCGGACCAACCGACTACCGCGTTTCAGACTCTGATCAAGACTCACCGTACTTATCTCCAGATTTGCAACCCGACTCTCAAGAGGGGTATCCTCCGACGCGGGATGAACTTTATCAGTCAAATCCCGAAACCGCCGGCTGCGGGAAAGCGAAGGATTCTATGCCTGACAGCACTCGGTTGCAACTCGCGGATTGATCATGCTGGCTAAGGCCAGAATCACAACAGCTCGATCGTCAAAAAGCTCGTCAGGACAACAGTTTATGAGTCATCGGCCAACAACCTCACGAAACTGCGACGCAATTCGAGCTGGTTTGAAATTCTGCCAGTTTCTGCTGATTCTCGCCCTCGGAACGTGTGCCGGATGCACCGATGAGCCCGTCACGGCCCCGGCAGCGGGCGACGGAGAATTGACCGGAGTTGCCGCCAGCTCTCCGGTCCCGAGAAGCGTGACGCTTGCTCTGAACTGGTACCCCGAGGCCGAGCACGGTGGTTATTACGCGGCGCTCGTGCATGGCTATTTCAAAGATGCTGGCCTGAACGTCACGATCCGCCCTGGCGGTCCGGGAGTGCCGGTCATTCAGGACGTGGCCACTGGCCGAGTCGAATTCGGAATTTCCAACGCCGACCAGATTCTCGTTGGTCGAGCCCGAGAGGCGGACGTCGTCGCGGTGTTCGCTGCGCTGCAGACCAGCCCGCGCTGCATCATGGTTCACGAGGCGTCAGGAATTAAGCAGTTCGAAGATCTGAAAAATCTGACACTGGCCATCAACCAGAACTCGACCTTCGGGAATTATCTCCAGCGAAAAGTGCCGCTCGAAGGCTGTACGATCGTGCCTTACCCCGGCAACGTGTCGACCTTCCTGTTGAATCCGGACTTCGCTCAACAGGCCTACGTCTTCAGCGAGCCGTTTACCGCGAAGAAGGAAGGCGGAGATCCACACAGCCTGATGGCAGCAGAAATCGGCTTTAACCCGTACACCAGCACGCTCATCACCGAATCGTCCATGATCAAGGACAAGCCTGACCTGGTTCGTGACTTCACTCAGGCCGTTCAGAAGGGCTGGCAGAAATACCTGACCGAGCCAGAAGAAACAAACAAATTCATCCTCGCTCAGACGGACCAGATGGGCGACGAGGATCTCGACATCCTTGAATTCGGCGCGAAGGAGCTGCAGGCTCTTTGCCTGCCAGATGACTCGACCGGAACCGTCCCGCTCGGAAACATGACCAAAGAACGCTGGCAGAAAATGGCCGACCAGCTCGTCGAATGCGAAGTCGTCGACAAAGGAATCCTCAACGTCGACGACGCCTTCACCACGAAGTTTCTGGCCAGGCCTTCAGCCGAAGCTTCGACTTCCGGTGCTGAATAGGCCGGCTCCGAATGGAATCACGCAGCACTTATCACCCTTCCCTTTCTGATCCGGCAATCAGGAGAAAACGGAGCGTGCAGAGTCAGCATTCGAACGATGGCTCTGTTTCCTCTGCTGACTTCTGTTCAAAAAAGTTCTTCACAACAGAACTGCAAACATCAGGACAACTTTTCGGCCATGACTGAATCAACACCCACCGACGACTCATCATCAGCCACAGCGTCCGAAGGTCCGTGGTACGCCGGCATCACCCGCTACCAGTGGCTTGTTCTAGTGATCGCGTCTGCGGGTTGGGTGTTCGACGTTTATGAGGGTCAAATTTTCAACATCACGCGCGGAGACATGTTGACCGAGATTCTCGGTGGCGAAGGCGCCGATGTTCAGAAATATGGCGACTTGTTTCTGGGCATCTTTCTGCTGGGCGGAACGGTTGGTGGCCTTGGTGCAGGAACATTGGCGGACCGCTACGGTCGCCGCCCGATCATGATGATCACGATTCTGATGTACTCAGCGTTTTCCGGACTGACATTCTTTGCGACTGAATTGTGGCATGTAGCGGCGCTCCGGTTTCTTGTCGCGATGGGCGTCGGTGGCGAATGGGCTGTTGCTGCCAGTCTCGTCTCAGAAATATTTCCCGCGAAAGCCCGAGCGCACGCATCCGGAATCTTTCACGCATCCAGCGTGCTTGGAACATGGATGGCCGCACTGGCCGGCATCGCCGTCGGAGCCAACTGGCAGTACGCGTACCTGCTGGGCATCATTCCGGCTCTGCTGATTCTGTGGGTCCGTGCCGCTGTGAAGGAACCCGAACAATGGAAAGCGAAAGCAGCTGAGGGCCCGACTGCTCAACTGGGCAGCTTCAAAGACCTGCTGCTAAATCCGAAATGGAACCGGAACGCGATGCTCGGCATGTTACTCGGAGCGGTCGGCCTGGGAACTTTCTGGGCAGTTGTCGTGGCGACGCAGGGTCTCGCGAAAGACATACTTATCGCTTCGGGAATTACGCCGGAAATAGCCGGCCAGAAAGCGAAGTTCGCATACGGCATCGTCCAGACAGCCGGTGGTGGTATCGGTCTGCTGGCTTTCGGCCCGTTATGTTCGCGCTTCGGTCGCCGCAAGGCATTCATCGGTATGCAATTGCTGGCCTTCCTGATCGTACCCATCACCTGCTACGGACCGCAGACTTACCAGCAACTGCTCCTTGCTCTGCCGCTGTACGGTTTCCTGACGCTGGGCATCCACGCCGGATACGCGATCTATTTCCCCGAGCTTTTCCCGACACACCTCCGTGCAACCGGTACCAGCTTCTGCTTTAACGGAGGACGAATTCTGGCTGTCCCAGTGCTGTTCTTTTCGGGCTGGCTGAAAGCAGATTCCGGAATGGACTACCGCCTCGCCGTTTCGTCGCTGGCCGTACTGTTTCTGTTCGGTGCCGCAGTGATGCTCTTCCTGCCTGAAACAAACAAGCAGGAGCTGCCCGAGTAGCTCGGACAAGCTAGCCGTCTCAGCAGAAGAGTGTCGTGCGAATCCGGGGGGCGGAACGAAGCATCGAAGCTTTCTCAGTCGATGTCGAACAGTAGCTTCTGATGGTTTCGAGCGGGTTCTTCGAAGACTTCATCGGCAGAGACATCAGTCGGGTGACGCTGGTAGAAAGCCACACATTCGGCTTCGCGGCCTCGCACGATGCGGCGGCTTTTCAGTTTGCCAAACTGCGACGTAATCACGGTCCAGTGTCCCGAGCGCTCGGCAGCATCGAGGTGGATGATCACCCAGTCGTGAGTCATCCCTTCCTGATGAGCATGTGCCGTGTTGGAAAACGCTGCCGTGTAGTGCCACTTGTTTCGTCGAGCGTGGAGCACCGGCAGCCATTCCTCGCCTGTCGGATTGAACTGTCGGGGAGCAATTCGGACGAGCTGCTCGTTGGCCGCCTTCGTTCGATACTCGGCATCGATACTGAGTAGCTGCTCGATCGACGGGTCTGCATGGCCACGCGTTGACGGAGGCAGTGTTGTCGACCGCTGAAGGCTGGCTCGTTGAACGGTGCCAGGAGGACGGGCATTTATAACAGACCGACGACGCGGGCAGTCAGTTGACCGCATGAATCGGGGCGAGAGACCATTGCCTCGAAGCAGTTCAAGCGTCGGCATCAATCCTGTCCGCAGAAACTTTTCGATGGACAGAGCAAGGGATTTGCTGAGACCGGAAATTTCTTCCAGTCCTTCGAGGCCGGAGTCATCAAAGATCCGATCGACCGGACAAAGTAACTCCCGGAGAACAGCCGCACCTCGTCGGTAGGTCGCGATGCGAAAATCAGTGAGACAGCGACCTTCCAGCAGGTCGGCAATCTCGTCAAAGCATCGAGCGATGGCATCATTGGTGCCGGAGATTGCATCCTTGTGTGACTTACCTGGCTTCATCCCGGCTGCTCCTTATCTTTGACCATTGGTCGACAGATCAGCGACAGCAACAAACGCCCTGGTAGTATGTACGCGATTCTATGCGATGAACGCGCAAATCAAATATGAAGAATTTCCGCAAAGTCAACTTTTGGAAATTTGCGAATTAGCCGCGATGCGTCGATCTTTCGATCTTCTTAAAACACCGCAAGCCGACTTCGAAGTTCGAAGCCGGCTTGCGGATGACGTCTGGATTGGATGTCGACTCAGCGAGTCTTCTGCTCGAAAATCTTCGGATCAGCTACCACATCCTGTACTGCAGCCGGTCGTGCACGATGGCTGCGGGCAGCAGGTCGTGACGGGAACCTGCCGACAGACGACTCGCGGCACGCAGACGGTTTCCGTGTACGGAACCTGCTTCGGCACCTGACGAGTGTTGTTGACGTAGCGGGTTTCGCAAACCTGCCGGCACACGGTGTAAGGAACCTTGCGGGTCTTTGTTTCCGAGATGTACGAGCAGGTCGTGTAAGGCACCTTCGTGCAGACAGTTTGCTTCTCGAAAGAAGTCACTGTGTACGGCACCTGACGACATCGGGTTTCGCAGCGCCATGAGCAAACCGTGTACGGAATGCGGCGAGTGCGGGTTTCGGTTGTCGTCGAGCAGACCGTGTAAGGAACTTTCTTCTGACGAGTTTCCTTCTGCATGCAGCAGGTGGTGTAAGGAACTCGGCGAGTCTGCTGAACAGGCACCATGCGGCAGACCGAGTAAGGAACCCGGCAGCGTTTGACTTCCCGTTCCATGCGAGTGCACATGACCGTTTTCTTTTCGGTCCGAGGCACCCACACCTGGCGACAGGTTGTCGAACCCGGCTGGAAGAACCGTTCGGTGCGGCTGCAACCGGGCTGGTAGTTCGAGCGGCAACTGTTGCAGTCGTAGTTCCAGCTTCCGGGTGTCTGCACGCAACGGCTGCATGAGTTGTCCGGACACTGTTCAACAATAGTCTGGTACGAACCGCCGCAGACGTCGATCTGTTTACACTCGACGACTGGCTTGCAGACCGTGTAGCAGACTTCGCGATACTTCGTTTCGGTACACGGCCTGTAAGTCGTGTAGCACTCTTCACGGTAGCAGGTTTTGTAAACCGGCTTGCAGACGTCGTAGCAGACAGTCTTGTAGCAGGTTTTGTAACAAGGCTTGCACACGGTGTAACACTCGTTGCGGTAGCACGTTTGAGTGTACGGCACTCGGACGGTGTACTGCTCGTTACGGTAGCACGTCTTCTGGACCGGTTTGCAGACCGTGTGCGGCACGTCTTTATAGCAGACCTGATAGACCGGCTTCTGGATCGTGTAGCACTCGTCGCGGAACTTCGTCTCGTAGACGTTCCTGGTGCAGGTGATGGGTTGCTGCTCGCAGACGGTGTCATAAACCGTGCGATATTTGGTCACCTGACACTTGTCATAGACGACGTCCTGCACGGTCTTGTAACACGTCGAGCACGAGCTTGCGGCACAATAGTCTCCGCACGGCGAACACGCCGACGTCGGACAACAACTGTAGCTGGCGGCTCCGCAATAGCCTGCCAGCGCCGACTGACCAAACCCTGCGACAAGCAGGCCCGTCAGCACAGCGAGTTTCATAGCGAGTCTCATCTGAGTCACTCCTTCCGTATTTTCAAGCGAATCCAATCCAGGGGAGATTCCTCGTTCGGAAGGTCAACTCTGAGGTTCACGTTTCCCGCTTTCGACTTTCCGGGTGAGGTGGCAAAAGCCTCCTTTCGGCAAGTCAAACGAAAAACAGCGCGGCGACCTGTGAACGGAAGAATCTCCGTTCCTATTTGGTCGACAGAACACATTCCCTGCTTGAAGCAACTGGCACAGTCAGACGACTCACCGTCAACGGGAAGCCGCCGCCGCCTACTCAGTCGCGAGAATTGATACAGGGTGCCCATTCACCAGACTTCAAAGAGGGCAGACTTTAACGATCAGATAAGCAGTGCGGGCTGTCCGGATCGCACGACAGAGAGGCAACGCTTCGTCCGAGAGAACAACGAAGCCTTGTCAAAGTAGCCATCCCACTCCGTCGAGATCAGCGGTTCTCGAACTCACGCTTCTGAGTGCCGACAGCTCGGTCGTTAAGAGTTTTCGCTCGCCGGCAATGCCTACCGGAAATTCGACGCAGGCAATGGTCGATGCTCATCTCGCAAAGCGAGATGGCGACTTGAACCAACGACGGCCAGGCAGCTGCGCGGACACCTCTCTACGAAAACACTTTCTCGACGACGTGGCCACCGACGTCGGTCAGGCGGTAATCGCGGCCCTGGAAGCGGAACGTCAGTTTGAGATGGTCCAGCCCCAGCAGGTGCAGCAGTGTGGCCTGCAAATCGTGGACGTGGACGACGTCTTCGACCGCGTTGTAACCAAGTTCGTCGGTCTGGCCGATTGACTGTCCGCCTTTGATGCCGCCACCAGCCAGCCACATGGAGAATCCATCGATGTGATGGTCCCGACCGATCAGGTCTCGAGGTTCGCCCTGCGGCGTGCGTCCGAACTCGCCGCCCCAGACAACGATTGTGTCTTCGAGCAGGCCGCGCTGCTTGAGGTCTCGCAGTAGCGCTGCCGATGGCTGGTCCGTCTCTTTGCAACGAGCTTCCAGAGCCTTGCCGAGATCGGTGCCTGGATTTCCGTGGTGGTCCCAGTCGGTGTGGTAAAGCTGAACGAAACGACTGCCTCGTTCAACGAGCCGGCGGGCCAGCAGGCAGTTTCTTGCGAAACTCGGCTTCGATACGTCGCTGATGCCGTAATCGGCGAGCGTTTCCTGGGTTTCACCTGACAGGTCCATCAGCTCCGGCGCGCTGCTCTGCATGCGGTAAGCCATTTCGTAGGCCGCGATGCGCGTCGCGATTTCCGGGTCTCCAATCTGGTCGAGCCGTGCCTGATTTAAATCCTTCACGGCGGTTACGAAATCGCCCTGCCGCTGCTGATCGAAACCCTTCGGCGATGACAGATTCAGAATTGGATCCGAGCCGTTCAGCAGAGGCACGCCCTGATAAGTCGTCGGCAGAAAACCGCTCGACCAGAGAGGCGTGCCGCCGCGCGGACCTCGTGGGCCGGAGTTCAGAACCAGGAAGCCGGGCAGGTCGTCGGCTTCGCTGCCGATTCCGTACGTCACCCATGAACCCATACTCGGTCGACCCATGAAACGCTCAAAGCCGGTATTCATGTAAAGCTTCGCCGGGCCGTGATTGAAGACTTCGGTCTTCATGCTGCGGATCAGGCAGATGTCGTCGGCCATCGAGCCGATGTGCGGCAGCAGTGTGGAAAGTTCAAGACCGCTTTCTCCGTTGCGGACAAACTTTCGTTCCGTCCCCAGCAGTTTGGCATCCTGCTTGATAAACGCGAACCGTTTGCCTTCAACGTAGGACGGCGGAATCACTTGGCCGGTCAGCTCCTGCAGCTTCGGTTTGTAATCGAAGAGTTCCAGGTGGCTGGGACCTCCGGCCATAAAAAGGTAGATCACGTTCTTCGCTCGCGGCGGGTGATGGCCATCCTGCGGCGCGAGCGGGTTGGTAAGCCGCGGATTCTTCGCGTCGCCAGTCTTCGCGGCAAAGATTTTTCGATCTGACATCAGCGACGCCAGTCCGATGCTGCCCAGAGAAAGCCCGGCGTTGCCAAAGAAGTGCCGACGAGTCTGTTCGATGATCGGATTGGTTGAATTGTTCATCGCTCGATTGTCCGATTTCTTTTGTTCGACTGGGATGCCGTCTTGTTTGTACTTCGCAGGGACGTCGGTTTACGTGCCCTCAAGCGCGTTGTTGATCTGGCCAACGTACCACAGCATGAAGCGGAATACGAAGAAGATGATGAAGCCGGCGACAAACAGCCAGACAACAGCGCTGATCATTCGAGTCAGCGTCTTCATCGCTCGGCGAGCGTCCTCTTCGAACTGCGGACTCAGCCGGTGAAGAGCTTCCGGAACGGTGCCGGACTCCTCGGCGACCGAAACCATCTCGATAAACTCTTCGGTGAACAGCCGGCTTTCCGCGAGACTGTCGGTCAGGCTGGAACCTTCCATCACGGCTGACGTGATGAACGGCGTCTGCGCGATGAACGCTCCATTGCCTGTCGCTTTGAGACTTCCTTTGAGACTTCGCGTGACCGGCATTCCGGATTGCTGAGTCAGATAAAAAGACCAAGAAAACCTGGCGATCGCGAACGACCTCATGCAACGTCCCAGCACGGGGACGACCAGCAGCAAGGGGTCGACCACCGCTTTGGCCTGAGCCGCTTTCTGAATCAGCAGCCAGACTCCGAACAAGCCCGCGAATGTTCCAAACGTGCCCGTCAGCCAGATCATCGCACCGGTCGTACCCGACAGTCCGAACACAAGGAACGACATGTCGTTGTTGCCAGTCGATTCGCCGATCATCCCGAGAATCAGGATCAGGATGGCGATGACAAAAATCGCGGCGACCAGTTGAAAGACCGGCCAGATCAACTGTCCGATCAACTCTTTCTTCATGCGAATGTTGGCTTCGTAGTGCTCGGCCAGATGTTTGAGCACTTCCGGCAGCGAGCCGGACTCTTCGGCCATCGTGACCATTTCGACAAACAGCACCGGGAAGAAGTTGCCGTGCTCCTTCAACGCCTGCGAGATATCTGAACCGCCCTGGATGGCGTCAGAAACCTGTCCCAACACCTTCTTTGTCGGAGCGTGCATCGCCTTCTTTGAGGCGATACTGATTGCTTTGCGAATCTGGATGCCGGACTCCAGCATCGTCGCCAGCGATCGCGACACAATCGCCAGAGTCTTCAGTGGAACCCGAGACGCAAAAATCATGAGCGGTGTCTTTCTGAGGCGGATGCGTCGTTTGTTCCGGGATTGTCCAGAGTCGGACAGGTTGGACGGGGATCAGCCGTCGATGCTCCATTCACCGAGCGTTACCGTGAACTTTGTTTTCATCTGACTGATCATGGCGATGGCCAGGACGGGCGAGAACTGTTCCGGCTGAGTCAGCATTTCGATCAGCGCGTAACGCACGATCGGGTCACCTCGCAGGACAATGATCTCGACGGGTTCGTCTTCCGTTTGTTCGCCAATGAGCCTGATCAGATCCTCGGGCTGCCTGACGGCCTGGCCCGAGATTTCGACAACGACATCACCCACCTGCATGCCGACCTCCGCTGCTGCGGAATCCGGTCTTACCTGGCTGATGAAACATCCCAGCAAATCCGCACGCGTGCCGACTCCCAGCATAGCTCGCCCGCGAGTTTGAAGGACGGTGTCGGGCATATCGATTTCCAGTTGCCGGATATCTTCTTCCGTAAGTGGGTGACCGCTTACCAGGTAAATGGTTTGCAGCGACTTCA
>JADHNX010000145.1 GCA_016779365.1 Planctomycetaceae bacterium | reverse complement strand
CGCTGATTTCGAGACACTGCTGCATCGTGTCAAACGTCGAATACTTGCCCGTGCCGACGATCAGTCGAGACTGCAGAGTGTGAGTTCCCAGAACGAGTGGTTTGTCCGACATCCAGACACGCGCTTTCTCAGTTTGATAGTTGAGATGTGAAACCAGTGCGAGCGATCATCGATTTAAGCAAATCGTCAAGGACCGAATTATCCGCCGCCAACCAAAGTGACGACTTCCAGGCGGTCGTTTTCGGCCAGCTTACATTCAGCGTGTCGCGCCCGTGGGACGAGTTCCAGGTTTCGCTCGACCGCGACGAACTTCGGTCGCATTCCGAGTTCTTCCAGCAGATCGGCGATCGTCGTGCCGGCAGCGACTTCGCGAGCTTCGTCGTTCACCGTAATCTGCACCGAGATCTCTCCTTCAGAAACACTGTTCGGCCGGCAGACTTCAATAGCCTGTCGCGTCCTCTAAAACGTTGAATTCACCGATCCGGCGCGAGTTTAGGAACGCTGTGACAAGACCGTCAAGGAGCTGAATTTGATCGCCCTCTTCGGTCGATCAAGTAAACATGCTTTGATCTGTTTTCTGGCGAGCCGTACAATCAAGACCTTCATTGACGAACCTTCCGAACGCGACGTGTCGGAGTTCGCTGATTTCCCACCTGCCACTTTTCGCCTTCCTGAACGCTCCGCACCCCCGCCCTGGAGTCTTAAAAATGCTTGATCTGCTTTCCGGAATTGACCAGACATGCCAAGGCGTATCCCGCCGCAGCTTTCTTCAGGTCGGGACCCTTGGCGGACTGGGCCTCAGCCTGCCGACGCTGCTGGCCAACAAGCAGGCATCCGCCGCCGCGACATCCAGCGATGTGAACTGCATCCTGATCTGGACTCGTGGAGGGACCAGTCATCACGACACGGTCGATCCAAAACCGGAAGCTCCAGTCAGCATCCGCGGCGAATTCGGTGTCATCGACACCGCCGTTCCGGGAGTCCAGTTCACGGAGATCGTTCCGACGCTCGCGAAAGAGTTGAACCGATTCGCGGTGCTCCGAGGCTGGAATCCGCAGAACGGAAGTCACGGTGCCGCCGACCAGTTTGTGATGTCTGGACGACGGTTCAACCCGGCGCTGGCCTATCCAACGTACGGCTCGGTCGTCAGCTATGTGAAGGGCTTCAAGTCCGCGCTGCCGCCGTTCGTGCAGCTCGGCAGCCAGGTCGATCGTCGATTCGGTGGAGGCACGTCAGGAATTCTGGGCCTCGAACACAGCCCGTTCGAAATGCTCGAAAATCCAAACTCAGAAAACTTCAGCGTGCGCGACATCAGTCCGCCCAAGGGTACGACGATGGCTCGCGTCGATCGGCGACGGCAGATGCTCGCGAAACTCGACGACCTGCAGAAGAAGGCGGATCTTCAACCAGCAAAGTTCGAAGCGCTCGAAGAGAACTTTCAAGCCGCGTTCAACATGATCACGTCGCCGGACACGAAGAAGGCTTTCGCGATTGATGAAGAGGATCCCAAACTTCGTGACCGCTACGGTCGGCATCAGTTCGGGCAAAGCTGTCTGCTGGCTCGTCGTCTGATCGAATCCGGCGTTCGCTTTGTGACCGTTACCGACGGAGGCTGGGACACTCACGCCAACAACTTCAAATCGCTGAAAGACAGCAGGCTGCCTCCGGTCGATCAGGCATTGCCGCAATTGCTCGCTGACCTTGAAGACAAGGGCATGCTCGACACGACGCTGGTCTGCTGGCTGACCGATTTTGGCCGCACTCCAAAAATCAACTCAGCCAGCGGTCGCGATCACTGGGCAAGTTCTGGCTTTGCCATCATGGCCGGAGCTGGCGTTCCCGGCGGGCACATTCTGGGCGAAACCGATGGCGAAGGAGGAACCGTCGCCAAAGACGAGTACCACAGTGCGGACATCGCCGCGACCGTGTATTCCAAACTAGGCCTGCCACTCGACCTGATCGCTCAGGCACCCGATGGTCGCCCGGTCAAACTGCTCGAAGGACGTCCTATTAAAGAGTGGATGTGACCTCAAGCTGACTGTTCGAGTGACGGTTATTTTCCAGTAGGGAGATCCGAACAGGAGTCAGCGGAGGGAGCAGAGACAGGGCTTGATTCCCGACTCTGCTCCCTCCGCTGACTCCTGTTTCAAAATCGAGCCTGGTTACTGTGACTTAGTTGCCTCGAAAGATGCCGAGTACAAACCCGCGATCCAGCAGCCCCATGCTTTCCGCAATCTGAGCACCTGGACTCAGGTCCATGTAAAGCTCGGCGACGTTGCCAGCTGATTCACGAATAGGCTGGAGCAGATCAGCTTGCCGTTGAACAGGTTGCTGGTACGTGTAGGACTGCTGCTGAGGGGCCGGTGCGTAGTACGTCGGCTGTGAGTACGAGTAATCATCTTCGAAATGGAAGAACAGGAAGTCACCGGCGGACGCATTCTGATCAGTCGTCAGAACCAATCCCGCAACAAGGGCCAGCAAAGCAGTCAGTTTTCTCACGGTCGAATCTCCAAAACAGGCGGACGGTTGAACGCGCCCATGCTGTGCTTCGGGCATGACCTTTAGCCAGTCGGGATTCGAGAGCCGTCGCTCGTAAATTCAACAGCCTGCCGGTCTGAAACGACTGACAGGTTGCAACTACTGTGACGCCGTTAAAGATCCACCACGGTTGCCGCTTCGCGCCAGTCTGCGGCGGGGCGACCGAAGTAGAAGCCTTGAGCTAACTCGAAACCAAGTTGCAGACAGGTTTCGGCTTCTGCTGAAGTTTCGACACCTTCAGCAAGCGGCGAGATGCCGAAATCGCGAACCATTTCCACCAGAGTGCGAACCATTGTGTGCCGCTTCGGTGAAGCGTTGTTGATATTTCGGATGAGCGAAATGTCGAACTTCAACACGTCCGGCGGTACCTCGACGAGGTCCAGCATTCGAGCCTGTCCGGCGCCGAAGTCATCGTAGGCTAGCTGGATATTAAGGTCGGTCAGTCGAATGTGCAGTTCAGCCATGGCATCAAGGTCGGTAACCGCTGCTTCATGAATCTCAAGACTCAATGCCTGATTGGGAGCCTCGTCACGGAGTTTTTCCAGAGACGCAATCAGGTTGCTTCCTCGCAGTTCGGCCGGGTGCGTGTTGAGATAAAGCCGCTGGCCATCATCAATCCCCGAACTTTGTCGAACACCTTCGCTTCTACAGACTTCACTCAGTTCATTCTCGCGATCCATCTGCTCGGCTGTCTCGAACATTTCTCGAGGCGTGGGAAATTCAGCAAGCCGACTGCGAGCCAGCACTTCGAAACCGACCGTCATCGCATCGTGAAGTTGAACTATCGGCTGATAAAACGGAATCAGTCCGTTTCCATACACCAGTTCGTCGAAGCTTTCGAGTCGTGCGGTCAGATCGCAGCCGCTCCAGTTCATGGTTCCAAGAGCGTCTTCCTCGCAGCGTTTTCGCAGCCGAAACTCGACTCCGCCGAAGTGAATAACATCACCCTCGCTCAGTAACGTATCTGTACGAATTCGGCGGCCATTAACGAATGTGCCGTTGGTGCTGCCAAGATCCCGCAAAAACAGAGAATCCGCCGCCACAATAAACTCAGCGTGTAAACCCGAGACCGTCGGCCAGGCAATCCGCAGGTCGCAATTCGAGCGACGGCCTACCCGAAACTTCGGCTGACTCAGGACGATCTCGCGATTGCGTTCTCCGTCGACGACGGAACCGTACAGATACCAATCCAGTCCATGCAGGCTGGCCAGGTTCGAACAGTGGGAGTCAGTACTGATTTGCATGAAAAGTGCTTTCACCAAGATGTCTCCCGCAAGGATGTTTTGCTCAGCAGGAGTCGCCAACCTTCAGCATAGGTCGAGAATCAAGCAGGGCAAATTCATCGCACAAGGAAGCCCGGTTAAGTGCAGTCCGCTGTTCCGGCTCGTCGATTTCGGCTTGGAAGTGCCAATGCAATGGTTCCGTCGTTGAGAATTCTCAAACGAACATTGCCACGAGTCTGGTCTGGCTACCGGTTATCGAGAAATGTCGGGAGGTAAGTTCCCGTCGAAGTGGCAGGGGTCTCTCTGGACTTCGCTTCCGACTCGCGACGTTCAATGTACGAACCATTCATCAGCCGATCTTCGTGATCGTTGCCAGCTTCGATAATGATGGCAGATCTTTCGAGCAGGCCCTTCGCAGCGACATTGATGCCGTGGCATCGGGTTTGACAAAGACCGCAGCCGACGCACTTATCGGGAATCAGCAGCGGCGCGAGCTGACCGGTGCCTTCGATTGGTTGACCGAGTTCATCGACTTCGGTGCCAACCGCAACGAACTCCAGTGCGTCGTAGCCGGCTGCCGTGCATTCGTCGACGCAGAGCTGGCAGGCTTCGCCGTGAAACGGAAGACAGGTTGACTCATTGATAATTGCGAGGCCCATCCGCGCGCGACGTTTTTCGTCGAGCGGCAACGCACGGATAGCTCCCGTCGGACAGACTTGCCCGCACGCGTTACAACTCGATGCACAACCAGCCCAGTCGGCGACAACGTGCGGTGTCCACAATCCCTCCAGCCCCTGCTGGAAGCCGAGTGGTTGCAGCACGTCGCTCGGGCATGACTGAAAACATTCGCCGCAACGAATGCAGATTTGCAGAAACTCAGCTTCGGGAACACTGCCTGGAGGTCGAACCGGTCGAAGTCCATCCTCGTCGAGATTCGCACCAAACGACTTTGTCCCCGTAGCGGCGAACAGTCCGCCAAGAACTCCCGACGCCGTGCCGACTGATGCGGAGAGAAAGCCTCGCCGTCCGAGAGCTGTCTCGTTCGTTGGTGGATCGTTCTCAATCTTCAGCCCGGATACTTCCCAGCGGTCGACGAATTTGATCGCGTGAGTCGGGCAGACGCCTCCGCATGACTGGCAGAAGGTGCAGTCGGTTGTTCGTGTTGTGAAGTCGGGCTTGATCGCGTCGAACGGGCAAATCTCGATGCACTTGTTGCAGTTAATGCACGAGCTTTCGACCTTCCGTTCCGTCGCTCGAAACAGGTTGCCCAGCGAGAACACCGCACCGCTCGGACAAACATACTTGCACCAGAATCGCGGACGCAGCAGGCCGAGACTCAGCACCGAGAAAAACAGCACGATGCTCAGAACATGCCCGACGTTCATCGGCGGCATCTGGTGCCAACCGATGGCCGCTCCGGTTTGCAGCGGGCTCAGCGTAAACAGCAATCCACGGGTGATGACCGGAATCGCGGAGAAGAAACCGCTTAACAGTACTCCGCCAAAGGCCGCGACGATGATGCCCAGCAGCAGGTAATACTTGATGTGAACCCACCAGCCATCGCCGGACACTCGAAACCGCGTGACACGTTTTCCGATCGCCCAGTCGAAGAGATCAATCAATGTCCCGAGCGGGCAGAGGTACCCGCAGAAGCCCCGAGGCACCAGCACACAGGCCGCGAGGATGATCCCCGCACAACCAAGCGACCAGACCCACGACCGCGATGCGATCCCCGTCGAAAGACTGACGAGCGGATCGATGACGAGAAACAGCTCAGCCGCGACCGTCTCTTTTCTCGCCAGATTATCCGCGTAGTGCGCCGGCCATGCGGCGGGATCGGCTTCGTGAATCGACCACGGGCCGGGGCTGAGGGAAAGAACTTCGAACATCGAACGTTCAACATCCAGCATAGAAGTTTCAGCGTTCGAAGTCGTTTCCTCGATGTTCAATGTTGGATGTTCAATGTTCGATGTTTCCCCCGCCAGTTCGAGTTTGATTTCGCTGGCGTCGACCGAAACAACTTTGAACGGGGCCGCGTCAGAAGCTCGATTCAACCCGGCAGAGTCGTCTCGGACAAAGACTTCCTGTCCGGATTTGAGTGGCAGCCGCACCCCAGCCGTGACATCTGCCACAAGCAGGACCGAGCTGTTTTCAAAATCGAATTCTGCAGGAATCCATCCAGCTGAGCTTCGCGTCGGCGTCGCGCTGTACGGCCAGCACGCCACGAAGAACAGCCAGAGAAATGTCACGAAGCAACTCGTCTGCACAATGCGCCGGCAGGGAGCCGCTAACCAGACAGGTCCAAGCCTTCTCAGAAAACGACGAAACAAGCCTCGTTGCTTCGTGGCACGATTCGAAAAGAAAGCCGCTGGCAGAATCCTTCGAGCGGTGCGGGCAAGCAGGCTGACTCGCCGTTCCGGAACATCCGGTTTTGGCGACCGCAGAACAGGCAGGAACCAGTCGGCTCGCATTACTTCAACCCGTCGGCAAGAGCTTTTGCAGTCGCGTTGATGATCGCTTCCGAGGTAATCGTTGCGCTGCTGGTGGCATCGATCCCTGAAACTCCCTGCCTGGCAAGAATCTTTCGTGGAGTGTCCGTCAGCGACGAGTAGTACTGCTTCTCGCGGTGCTGAGTAACTTTGACGGATTCGATAGCCCCCGCTTTGACGACAACTTCGACATGGACAGGCGCTTCGTAGCCGATACTGCTCGCTGAGTACTTTCCGTCACGAACATTCTTCGGATCGAGAGAGTAGAACCTGATGGCCGCGATGCTGGCCTCGGCACGAGCCTTGTCACGTTTGCGGTGAGGCTTGCTGGCTTCGGCTTGGGGAATGCCTGCGATGGCTCTGCGGTAATACTTCTCAGCGTCTTCCAGTCGACCGGCGACGCGACAGGCATCGCCGGCGTAGAGGAACGAAGTCGATGCCTGCCCGCTTTTTGCAAACGCTTCACCGAGTTTGACGGCGGCGTCTGTCTCTCCCAGATCGCCAAGCAGCTTGATGGCGGAGTACGGCTTCCGCTTCATCTTTGCGAGGACTTCCAGAGCCATTCGTTTGCTGCCGAGCTGCCAGTAACAATCGGCCAGGACGATCCCCTGCTGCGGTGCATCGTCAAGTTGATTCTCAAGTTCCGACTGGCGAAACCAGAACGCTGAGCGGGCGTGATCCTGGAGCAGATTATGGTACATCGCGCCGAGAGTTCGCATCGCGCGCTGCCGCACAGCGTTGTCTTTGGTTGTGCTCAGGATGTGATGCATGAATTTCACGCCTTCCTGCCACTTGTTCGCGTTCGGGTTAATCCGGTCCCAGATAAATTGCCCGATATTCAGATTGCTGTTCCAGCCCTTCGGAGGTGGCTGAGGCCAGCTCAAATCCAGAGTCTTCGGGTAATTCAGCGGCGTTGCTTCGAACCACTCGGGCTGCGTTCTTCCTTGTCGATCGATTTCGGCGACGATCTCTTCGCGAGATCGTTCGACTTGTCCATCCGTCGAAGACTCAGTTGCGTTGCCAGTTCGCATGTCGATCGTTTTCCCATCGATGATGATCGCCTTGACGCGATCCTTCGGGTATCGACGCGTAAACGTCCGAGTGCCGACCTTCACATCGATCACGACGTCTGACCCCGAATACGACTTGATCGTACCTGTCGCTTTGGCTCCCGTCGTCAGTTCGACGGTATCGATTGCCAGAACGATCGACTGAATCGAGAGAACGATCGTCGCTATGCTGACCGTACTTCGTAGCGTTGAAACCATGGCCGTACTCCCGACAGGATGAACTCATTAGCTCAATCGATGATACTCTGCCGTCGCCAGAAAAACTTCTTTACCTTCGTTCTTCTCGTTCAGGGTTGCACTCCATGTTCTATTGCCAGGTTCACGGCAAACCTGTTCCGCCGGATGTTCTCGGTGGCTTTCGTGAAAGCACGGAAGTCATGACCGACTCGGCAGCCTTGCAGGCCAGAATGCGTGAAGACGGTTACGTTTTTCTGCGAGGCGTTGTCGGCCCGTCGTCGATCGCGATGGCACGGAAGGAAGTCTTTGGTCGTCTGGCCGAGGTTGGTGAAATTGCGGAGCCACCCGTCGAAGGCATCTTCACGGGACAAAGTCAGCGACCAGACGAGCCTGCGGAACGCGGCAGATTCTGGCAGTCGGTGAGTGAAGGCCCGGCGCTGCGTCGAGTCACTCACGGGCCAGAGATGCAGTACGTTCTGGACACACTTTTTGGTGAGCCATCACGCGGCTACGACTTCATCTTTCTCCGCCCCGGCGTGAAGGGACGTTTTACGTTTCTCCACTATGACCTGCCGTTCTTCTCTCGCGGCACGAAAAACGTCGTCACCGCGTGGACGGCGATCGGCGACATCCCAACCGTCGAAGGCTCGTTGTTTGTCCTGGAAAATTCACACTGTTTCGACGACCTGATCAAGCCGATTCAGACCATCGACTACAACTCGAAGGACTCGCCGCAGGTGCAGATGATGGGCGATGCGATCGAGTTTGCTCGGAGTCGTGGTTCGCGACTGCTGACGGAAAACTTCCAACCCGGCGATGTCATTCTGTTCGGCATGACGACGATGCACGGATCGTTCGATAATTGCTCGCCGGTCAACCGGACTCGATTGTCGGTCGACGTCCGCTGGCAGCCTGCTTCCGAGCCAATCGACGAACGCTATTTCGGTTCCAACCCCGCCGGCACAACAGGCATCGGCTACGCCGAACTGAACGGCGCCAAACCTCTGACCGAACCCTGGCACACTCGATAACGCGCTTCGGACGGCACGACGGAGCGTGCCTGCTACTTCATCAGGTAGCTGCTAAGACACATCGACGAGTGGATCGCCCAAGATCTCGAAACGTGGTTGGACTCCGAGGCCCGGCTCGGTTGATGCCGACATGCGACCGTTGATTCGCTGTGGAGCGCCGGCGGCGTTGCTGACGGTGACGTAGCTGTTGAAGTCGGTCGATGTGAACAGGAAATCGGTCGGCGTGCTGTGAGCCAGATGGGCGATCGCAGCGGTTGTGATGTCGCCGCCCCAGCTGTCTTCAATCGTCATCGCAATGCCCAGCGAAACGCACAGGTCGCGAGCCTGTCGCGCTTTGGTCAGACCTCCGAACTTGCTGATCTTAATGTTGACGACATCGGCAGCACGTTCGGAATGCAGTTTCAACAGAGCATCCATTCCGTCGATCACTTCGTCCATGACGAAGGGGTGATCGGTCCGCTCGCGGATGGAGAGGCATTCTTCGTAACTCACGCACGGCTGTTCGATGTAAACATCGACGTCTTTCACTCCGCGGACCACGCGAGCGGCTTCGTGCATCAGCCAGCCAGTGTTAGCATCGGCGACCAGTTTGTCACCGGGTTGTAGAACTTCAGCGACGGCGTGGATTCGAGCGATGTCCTCGTTGGGATCTCCGCCGACTTTCAACTGAAATCGGCGATAGCCTTCCTCGCGATAGGCCGAAACATTCTTCGCCATTTCCTCGGGAGGCTGCTGCGAAATCGCTCGGTAGAGAACAA
>JADHNX010000144.1 GCA_016779365.1 Planctomycetaceae bacterium | reverse complement strand
CTCGGAAGAAAGCGATGGGTGGTCGAGCGAACCATCAGCTGGATCAAAGGACTCCGGCGAATGAGAATTCGATACGACAGACATGCCACAATCATCGACGCCTGGAACCACCTCGCCCTCGCAGCGATCTGCTTCAGAACCCTCAACAACACCGCATAATCAAACACTTAGACATCAGTTCTTTGTCAGCCTCTAAGGGTTTTACATTGGTAGGCATCTCTCTATGCCGACTCGTTCAACAAACATTGTTTGCGATGAGTTTCATCATTTCGGAGACGTCGCCGCTGCGGCGGAGTTCCAGCTTGACCGGGTCGAGGTGGTCGGACAAGTGGAGCGTTATGTCGGCGTCGATATCGAAGTGACCGACGGTTTCGATCGCGAATTTCACGATGCTGCGGTAGGGAATCGAGACATACTCGATTCTCTTGCCGGTAATACCCTGCTTGTCGACAAGAATAATGCGCCGGTTGGTCAGTACGGTCAGGTCGCGGACCAGTTGATAGGCCAGCTCGACGGTCTCGTTCGGTGCGAGCAGCTTTGCAAGCTCGGCCTCGACGCGTTTTTCATCGACCTCGGACGAAAGTCCAAGCATCCCGGTAAAAAGCCCCATCGTTCTGCCTTTCGTCCGAATTTGATCCTCACGCCGGACGGTGTCGGCGTCGTTTCGTTGGGATCATAGACGGAACAGTGGCGCCGGAGCAGCCGTAAGGTGCAACCTGACGAAGCTATGCGAGTCGGTCGGTGGCAACGTGGTATTGCGGATCTTCTGAGAGGTTGATCTCGACCAGGTCGCCAGCCTTGTTCAGCAGGACTCGGCATTCCTTGCTGAGATGTGTCAGGTGCAGACGCTTGCCGTTGCCTTCGTACTTTTCGGCCAGCCAGTTGATCGCTTCAAGACCCGACTGGTCATAGACGCGGCTGTAGTAAAAGTCGATGACCACGTCTTCCGGGTCACCATTCACGTCGAACATGTCTTTGAACGAAGTCACTGACGCGAAGAACAGCGGCCCATGCAGCTGATAAATCTTGCTGCCAAATTCGTTGAACTTGACGTCTGCTCCGATGTGAGTCGCGTGCTGCCAAGCGAAGACCAGCGCCGACACGATCACTCCCAGAATGACAGCCGACGCAAGATCGTGCATGACGACCGTGTAGCCAGCGACAAGAACCATCACAAACACGTCGCTGCGAGGCATCCTTTTAAACATGCTGAGCGATGCCCATTCAAACGTTCCGATCACCACCATAAACATCACGCCGACGAGTGCGGCCATCGGAATCTGCTCGATCAGCGGAGCGAGAAACAGCACGAACAGCAGCAGACAAACCGCCGCCGTAATGCCCGACAAACGGCCTCGCCCGCCAGAGTTCACGTTGATCAGTGACTGCCCGATCATCGCACAGCCGCCCATCCCGCCGAACAGCCCGCAGACAAGATTCGCGACTCCCTGACCGATGCATTCGCGATTGCCCTGCCCGCGGGTTTCGGTGATTTCGTCGATCAATGTCAGCGTCATCAGAGACTCAATCAGACCGACTCCGCAAAGCACAATCGCGAACGGAAAAATGATGACGAGCGTGTCCCAGTCGAGCGGCACCATCTCGTACTGCATGAAGAAAAGCTGCGGCAGTCCCCCGCTGATGCTTCCAGCGTCTGCGGAATCAGAAACCGCAACCGTTTCAACCAACGTCTTGCCGTCGCCCTTCGCCGCTTCAATCTCGGCGGCTTGCGTATTCGTCCGCAGCATGTCGCCCACAGTTGCCAGCACGTTGCCATCATCCGGCGACTCCACTGACCGGTTGATCGCCACCGACGCCAACGTCACAACCAGAATCGCCGCCAGCGACGCTGGGATGGCTCGTGTCATCTTTGGCAGCAACCAGATGATCGCCATTGTGGTGGCGACCAGACCGAGCATCAGAAACAGAGGTTGCCCAGCCAGGTAAACCAGTTCCCCGTCAGTGGAGAGCGTTTTGAAACTGCCCAGCTGCGCCAGGCCGATCACGATCGCCAGCCCGTTCACAAAACCCAGCATGACCGGATGAGGGACCATGCGGATCAGTTTCCCAAGCCTCCCAAGCCCAACGGCAATCTGCAAAAGACCACAGAGGATCACAGTCGGGAAGAGGTATTCTACTCCGTGCTCAGCGACCAGAGCGACAACAACAACGGCCATCGCACCGGTTGCCCCCGAGATCATCCCCGGTCGACCACCCAGTACCGCCGAAAACAAACCGAGAAAGAAAGCCGAATATAAGCCGATCAGCGGAGAAACGCCGGCCACAAACGCAAACGCAATGGCTTCCGGAACCAGCGCCAAAGCAACGGTCAGCCCTGACAGCACGTCGTCTTTTACGGAACCTGATCGCGGAGTAAAGAAGTTGAGCATGAAGTATCCAGAACGGCGAGGCCCATCGAAACAGGCGGCGGCAATCAACAACGAAAGGCCGAATGGTCAGCCCGGATCGCCGAGGAAAGCAAGAGATCGACACGCCGTTCCGCAGGCTCGCCATTCAAGGAGCACTGGTCAGCGGGATCAGAGAAAGGCATGTAAAACATGCCTCAGGGCTGCGGACTATAACCCGTCGCCTTGTTCGGTCAACAACGGTCGAATCACTCCGCAATCTTTAACACGACAATTAATCCATTTGCTCCGATGTAATGATCGACCGGCATATTTCGAGGGCCACTCACAAATCCTCCGTTGACTCACCCCGACTCCGAGACAAAGACGGCGTCAGCATCAACGGCCTGACAAGATCGAGACAGCCGACGCGCTGCGGTGATAGAGACAGCTTGCCTGATGCCAAAACCGAAGCCTGCTACGACGCTTTCTTTCCGTTGCGACGATCAAACACAAACGGTTCCGTCGGATGGTTCGTTACCTGAACCTTGACCGGTGGAGCTTTCCCACCCTGATCGACTTCAACTCGCAGAATGTTCTTCGCCTTGAACGGTCGGTCGTAAATCCACTTGTGCCCGTCGCCGTGCAGATAAAGAATCGGCTTACCGAACTCCTCTGCGACCTTGTTAAAAGGTTCGAAAAAGTCATCGTGAACCTTAGCCGGTTTCGCATGACCGAAAATCACAAGACGACTCGTCTCATTCCCGAATCGCTGCAGGCTCGACTTGACCCAGTCGAGATCGCCGGCGTGCCGAAGTTTCCATTCCTGCTCCTCGTGGACGCGCCCTCCGACAATGTTCAGACCGACGAACAAAACCTGGTTCTTCACAAACGCGAAGTTCTCTTCTCGAATCTTCTGCCGCTCGACCAGCAGACCGTGCTTCCACCGCTGGTCAAATCTCATGAAGTACTGATCCCAATACTTCCACGCCTGAGCCGGATCGATACAGTCATTCCACTCGTTGTCACCAGGAATGATGAACACTGGCGCCGCAGACTTGCCGAGTATCTCAGCGACCTTGCGATAAACGCCCTCCGTGCAAAGTGGCAATCCTCGTTTGATATCTCCGACGTGGATTACAAACTCGGCGTCGCCTGGCAAGTCGAAAATCTGTTCCGACAAGAGTATGTCTTCTTCTGCTGCGTAAGGCACATCACCCATCGCGTAGAACGTCACCTGAACGTTCGAATTGCCGTCAGCGTTCGACTCACCCAGGAAAACCGACAGGCTAAGACATGACAGTAGAAACATCGCTACGGATTTGACGCTCATGGTTCGCTCGCGTTGAGTGCCTGATTTCGACGGCAAGATAGCGATTGAGCGGTTCTGTCACAGCAAGACGACCGAATCACCAGCCCGCAACTTCAGACACTACGCTGCCGTCGCAGAGAAACGCACCGAAAACGCGTTCAACAGGAATTACCCACACCCTGACCGAGTCAGTCGGTAGTTGCAGTGGCTGACTCCGGAGAGATCTGTAACTGGTGAAGCGTGTCAAACTGGTCTCCGGCGTTAGTTTTGAAACGCACATGAGCCGTCAGGTTGCGTGCTTCCAGATCCGCAGGCAACGGAATCAGCACGCGAAAGCCTCGACCGACGATGCCGCTGTGCCAGAGAGCTTCAGTTTCCAGCTCGCTGAATGTTGCCGAGGCGACTTCTTCGTTGCCGCTCGGATGCGAAACGTCGGTCAACCGGACGGAGATTCGGCCCGGGATCCGATGAATTTCACCGGTTGAATCCTGTGGGGCGATTAGGAGTGAAATCAACTCGTCCCCTGGGATGTCGTCCCGATCAAGCCCACCACTGAGCAGCGGCAGAACTTCGATGCGGTCAATTCGCGATGTCGAGTGAGCTGCCTGGATCACCTCGAGGGACGGTTGCAGCTTGCCAAGCTCATCACGCAGGACGGAAGCTTCGCGCCTCGCGACATTGCGATCCGCCTCGACTTTCTCAAGAGACGCCGCAAGCTCGTCAATTCTTGCCTGCTTATCGCGAAGCCTCGCCTCAAGCCTCTCGACGCGTTGAACCGAGGCGCTCTGGCAGCCTGGCAGAAAGAGAACGCTGAAACAAACGGAGCACAGCGCAATACAGCCCCGACGGAATTTGATTTTTCGAGGCGTCATCCTTGACAGCCTTCACCAACAGATTATCGACGACGGGCTACGACTTTTCGCTGCCCGGAACCTGGAGCCGATCCAAGACGTTATCAATCAGACCGTACTTCTGAGCTTCCTCAGCCGACATGAAGTTGTCGCGATCGGTATCTTCTTCCAGCTGCTGCAGAGTCTGACCGGTATGTTTGAGAAGAATTTCATTCAGCTTGCGTTTGATCCGAATCACTTCTTTCGCGTGAATTTCCAGCTCGGTCGCGGTTCCCTGCATCCCGGCCAACGGCTGGTGAATCATGATTCGTGCATTAGGAAGTGCGTTACGCTTGCCAGCGGCTCCAGCAGCCAGCAGCACGGCCCCCATACTTGCCGCCTGACCCATGCAGTAAGTCGCCACATCGCAGCTGATGTATTGCATCGTGTCGTAAATTGCCAGACCTGCGGTCACTGATCCACCGGGCGAATTGATGTAAAAGTGGATGTCCGCATCGGCGTCTTCGAACTGCAGATACAGCAACTGAGCCACGATCAGATTCGCCGACGTCTCGTTGACTTGCGTGCCCAGGATGACGATTCGATCCTTCAGCAGCCGGCTGTAAATGTCCATGGCGCGCTCACCGCGCCCCGAGTCTTCAATTACGATTGGTACAAGATTGCTCATCACGTGCTCGCTTCCATCCTGACGGCGAACGATTGACTATTTGGACTCGGCTGGTTTGTCGGCGTCTGGCTTCATCAGAATGTCGTCGACAAGACCGTACTCTTTGGCTTCAATCGCGGTCATGTAGCGATCTCGCTCTGTGTCTCTCGCGATGGTCTCAACCGGTTGACCGGTATGGCTTGCCAGCAGCTCGTTCAGAACCTGCTTGGTGTCGAGAATATCCTTTGCCTGGATCTCGATATCAGACACCTGGCCACCGACTTCTCCGTGCGGCTGATGAATCATCATCTTCGAATGCTTCAGGGCAAAGCGTTTCCCCTTGGCTCCACCGGCGACCAGAATTGCTCCACCACTGGCAGCGAGGCCAACGCAATAAGTGGCAACGTCGCACTCGATGAACTGCATAGTGTCGTAAATCGCCATCGTCGACGTGACCGAGCCACCGGGCGAATTCACATACATGTGAATATCCTGGCTGCGACTTTCGGACTGCAAGTAAAGCAGCTTCATGACGATAACGTTGGCAACGGCGTCATTAATCACACCATCCATAAAGATAATGCGATTTTCGAGCAGCAGGTCGCCGATTCCCATATTCCGCTGGCGAGCAACGTCGCCGCGAGAATTCTGAATCGGAAGGCGGTCAAACATAGAGAATCCCTTCTTCTCTTCAGCAGCATCCTGTTGTGATCTGTTTTGTCCCGGTCAAGGACGGTGGATATCGCAGACCGCATCTGCCCGTCAAGGTGACCATCGCGCCGAACTCAAATCGAACGGAACGACCACTGCCACACCAACCACCCTGCTTCAAGCCGTCGCGCCCTTCGCCGACTTCGCACTAGCGGCAGAGGCTCGTGCAAACATGACGTTGCAGATCGCCTCGTCGACAGCTTCAACGTCAAGGTCTCCGACCAGGTCGTCTTCCATCGGCACTTCTTCGTACTTTGCTTTAGCGAGCGCGACGTCAACAGCCTTTCGCTCTCGAATCTGAGCTTCCAGATTTTCAATAACGCCAGTCTTGACCAGCCGAGCCCGCAGGCGACGAGGCGTCTCGCCACTCTGGAAAGACATCATCATGATTTCCATGTCGATGTCCTGCGGCGACACTTCAATCTCTTCTGCAGTGGCAATCGAATCAAGAATGAAGTGCTCTTTCATTGCCTGGCGAGTCACCGACACAGATCGCTGTCGAAGATCATTCTCGCGAGCCCGGATCTCTTTCGACGAATAGCCGGCCTGCTGCATTTCGAGAATTTCTCGATGAAGAGCATTCTCAACCTGTTTTAGAACAAGCTCTTCCGGCAAATCCCAATCCGCAGATTCACTGATAATCCCAAGGAGCTGCTCACGAGCAGACTGCCGCTGCTTGTAAGTAACCTGACGCTCAAGAATGTCCTTAACTTCTTCACGAAGCCGCTCAGCAGAATCGACGCCAATCCGATCGAGCAGGTCGCCGTCGAGTTCGGGAATTTCCAGCTTATGGACAGCCGACACTGACATGACTGCAGTCAGCTTTTCTCCACGCATCGGAACATAGGCAGCTTCCGTGGAAATCGTGAACTCCGCCTCACGCTTTTCACCCGCCTTGACACCAGCCATTACTGAACCGAAATCAGCGATTTCAGCATCTTTGAATCGCAGGACTGGTTGCAGACGAACCGCAAGACCGTGCATTTCGCGAACGGCAGCGCCCTCGTATTCAAAATCGATCGACAGAGAGACATAGTCGCCGACCGCCGCACCATCCTCGTGCAGAACCTTTTCGCCATATTCCAGCAGCATCTGATCGATGTATTTCTGAACGTCGTCGTCTGAAACTTCACGACTTGGCCGCTTCAGTGACAATTCAGCGAATTCCGGCAGCTTGACGTCCGGGCGGACCTCGACATCAAATGTGTATTCGAAATCGCCGGAATCCGGAATTTCGAGAGTTTCGACATCCATATCCGGTTCGTTAATCGGATCGATCGCAAACTCTTCCGTCAACTGCTCAAGACTTTGCACAAGCACTCGCTGCTTAAGCTCGTCCGCCAGTTCCTGACGAAATTTTGCTTTAACCAGGTCGCGAGGCACTCGGCCAACTCGGAAACCCGGGACACTTGCCTTCGACGCAAACTCGTCCAGAGTGCCGTTCCGAACGATATCGATTTCGGCCTGAGGAACGACGACGGAAATTCTTTTCCGGCATGGACCTGCCTCAGCGATATCGACCTTAAGATCCATCTTTGGAGGAAGCCCTGAAGCTTCAACGTCCACTTCGGATTCTTCAACAGCTTCTGTGTTTTCAGTGTCACTCACGGAGAGGTTCCTCAGCGAAGGCGGTCAGCCAGAATGCAGACTGGCTCTCAGCGACAGAAGCTGACGCTCCCCATGCACTGGCAGAAGATTGCACTGGCAGAAAGCGAAATGCCGTGCTGGTCTAAGCTGACCTGAAGCAATTCAAATGCGTACTAATCAAAAAAGCGGGAGACGGGGCTCGAACCCGCGACATCCACGTTGGCAACGTGGTGCTCTACCACTGAGCTACTCCCGCGACTGCGTCTTTACTCTGCCATCTCTGGCGGAACGGCGAGATGTTACGCCTCAGCCAAATTGCGGTCAAGTTTGGCCGATCGCTCTCCCAAAAAAGAGTTGAACCGGCAAGCAACCGCACAAACAACCGCCGCTTACATGACAGTCAATCGGCAATATTCGAACGAAGCTTCTGCGGAATTGACCGGTTTATAGAAGATTTGGACCGGCAGCGTTGCTGAATCTCTGTGGACACGCCGCCAGCCCCGACACTCCCACTTCATCAGAAACTTGCAGTAAACCAACGACCTGTCCGCGAATTTCCAGGAATTTTACAGCGAACTGATTCTCACAACCCAAAAGATAAAAGCCCGCCCCGGGGTGCAGAGACAGTCAACAATGCCAGGTTTCGCAGGTCAGGCAGAGAAGACTTTAAAACGATATCCCGGGGCGGACCTCTATTGGATATATCGAGATTGGTACCGATTTGCGGACGCGAATTTCCGCGAATTTTTCATTTCACAAAAGAATTGCGGTATCCCACAGTCCCCCTCTGTCGCCGAGAAAACTGAAGTTCCCTCACCCGGAAACGAATCTATGGCCCTGCCGAAACCGCACTGACGTATCGCCACGCTAGCCGACGTATCACTGCTTGACGTCCGGATGCCCCGGTCCCATAATCGCGGCCAGTTAGCGAGTTTTGCTCCGAAATCAAACGGGAGCACGAACCTGCCTCCGAGTGTGGTGGTGGCTCTGTGAACTGGGTCAGGCGAGAAATCGAGCAGCCCTAAGCAAAAGCGTCAGGTACATGAGGGGGCAGGTTCCTGCTCCCGTTTTTCGTGCGCAGTCAACTCCTCAGATGCACAATGCACTTCGCAGGCGAAGCAGCCCCGACTGCTAGACGTTCCCGCTACTTCGGACACTCACATGGCGCGTAACGAATCTGATCGGGAAGACCTGATTCGCGAAGCCACCGCCCTGCGAAACCGCATCGAATGGCAACTTCCCTGTGAATCCGATCCGGTGTTTGCCGGAGTTCGCGCTGACGGCAGCCTGTCCGTCTACTTCGGACAGGATCCGGTTTACCAGTTCACTCCTTACGGACAACTGCGACGAGCCTACGCCGCAGGATTTCTTTACCGCACTCAGGGAAAAACTCTGGCGAAGCTACACCGCGAGCGGTCACCCAATCAAACCGTCCTCGCTCGTAGTGACCTGAACCCAGATGAACTGTCCCGATTCCTGATCGAGATGGACGAACGGCTCACACGACTTGGCCAGAGCATTGCGAACGGCTCCGCGAAACTGCTGCGTCAGATTTCGGAAGGTGCCCCCGCCGACTATCAATCGCTGATCGATCTCGCACTTCACGCTTCGCCCAGACTGGCTCCGGCAATCCCCACTCGACGTCAGTAATCGACCATTCAACCGAAGCTTCACAGCAGCAACCGACAATCAGGAGCAATGACTTGGACCTTGGATTAGCCAACAACATCGCAGTCGTCACCGGTGGAGCCAGCGGCATCGGTCGAGCCATCGCCGAACAGTTCGCCGCCGAAGGAGCCAGCGTCGCGATCTGGGATGTCTCAGATGCCGTCGTT
>JADHNX010000143.1 GCA_016779365.1 Planctomycetaceae bacterium | reverse complement strand
CGACCGCAGCTACGCTCAACCGTTCGAACGGCATCACATCGAAAAATCCAAATGGTTCAGCTTCGGCTTCAACGGCCAGCTTTCGAATTACCAGGAACTACGGCAGGAAATCCTTTCGGACGACTCCTTCCATCTCGCCAGAGAAACCGACACTGAAATCCTGATGCACATTCTTTCTCAGGAATTGCGGCAGGAAATCGAAACGGACGGGCAGACAAACCTGATCACCGTACTCGAACGCCTCGCTGAGCGGCTGGACGGTGCCTGGAATGTCGTCTTCCTGAACGCTCTAGGCGACATGTTCGTTGCCCGCGATCCGCTCGGCATCAAGCCGATGTGCTACGCCATCGAAGATCACATGTTTGCTGCGGCCAGCGAAAGCGTCGCCCTTTCGAACATGGGATTCAGCGATGCGGCCATCCGGAGCCTGGAACCCGGTCACGCGATCATCATCGAAAAAGGCGAACTTCGGATCGAGAAGTTTGCCGAAAGCCCCCGAAAAGCTCACTGCTTTTTCGAATGGATCTACTTCGCCAACGTCGCCAGCACGCTCGACGAACGCGGAGTCTATCTCGCGAGAAAGGCGCTCGGTGAAGAACTGGCTGCTCAGGAAAAGTCGTCCGGAATCGAAATTGACGAAGACACCATCGTCGTGCCGGTCCCGGACACTGCCAAGGCTGCTGCAGACAGCATGGCCTACGCTCTCGGCGTGCCGTCACTCGAAGGGCTGATCCGTAACCGCTACATCGGGCGAACATTTATCGAAGGCCGAAACCGCGCCGAGAAAGTCCGCGCGAAATACACCCCGCTGCGAGAAGTGCTTGAGAACAAAAAAGTCATTCTCGTTGAAGACACGATCGTTCGGTCCACGACGATGAAGGCCCTGATTTCGCAACTGCGAGAACGAGGAAAAGTTCGCGAGTTGCACGTTCGAGTCGCCTGCCCACCGATCGTCGCTCCCTGCTTTTACGGCATTGACATGTCCACGATCAACGAGCTGTTCGCACCGCAATTCCTCAACGGCGGCGAGATGACTCCGGAAGTCGAGGCCGCGATGGCCGAACGGCTCGGCGCCGACAGCCTGAAGTATCTCCCCCGAGAAGCCATCTCACGCTGCGTCGATCTGCCCGGTTCGAGCCTCTGTCAGGCCTGTGTTGACACGAAGTACCCAACACCGTGCGGCCAGCAACTTTACCAGCTCGCCTGGGATGCCAGCCTCGACGGTGACGACAGCGGCGGCAGAACCTACGACACACCACTGACCACAACGCGAACATAGGTCGCTTTGATTTTGCGATTAGCCGTTAACTCATCGAACGAATCGCGGAATAAACAGTAGGTCGGACAAGGTCCGCCAGAATTCAAATCAGAGGGTGGCACTGGTTGCTTGCAACCAGTGTCGCGCAGCGACAAGAGACAAGCGTCGGTTGATCAACGTGGATACCTCTTGCGGCTTCGCCGCACAGGTTGCAAGCAACCTGTGCCACCCAAGAGGGAAATCGGGAGTCTCATGGTGAGTGCGGCAGCGTCGCCAGAAACGCAGACACCAGCGACAGGGCTGGGCGATCGAATCCGTCAGCTGCTGGAGCTGATCCGTTTCAGTCATACCGTCTTCGCGCTGCCGTTCGCACTTCTGTCGGCCGCGATCGCCTGGTTTCAGCCGGACACGGTTTTCCGCTGGCAGGATCTGCTCGGCATTCTGCTCTGCATGGTTTTCGCCAGGTCAGCGGCGATGGCCTTCAATCGGCTCGTCGATGCAAAGATTGACGCCGGAAACCCTCGAACCGCCGGACGTCATATTCCTGCTGGAATTCTCTCTGCGAAGGCCGTCACCGTGTTCACCGTTGCCTGCTCAGCGGCGTTCGTCGGCTCGACGCTGATCTTTCTGCCGAAGCAGCTTCCCATCATTCTGTCAGTGCCCGTTCTGCTATTTCTATTGAGCTATTCTTACGCCAAACGTCTGACCGTGTGGTGTCATTACTGGTTGTCAACGGCGTTGATGCTTTCTCCGATCGCCGCTTGGATCGCGGTTCGCGACGAGTTTGCAATCGTGCCCGCACTGCTTGGACTGGTGATCTTCTTCTGGGTCGGCGGCTTCGACATTATCTACGCCTGCCAGGACGCCGACTTCGATCGCGACAGCAAACTGTTCAGCGTCCCGTCCCGCTGGGGAATTCGCGGCGCACTGCGAATCGCTCTGCTCAGCCATCTGCTGACCATTGCCGCCCTGTTCGGACTGTGGCACTTCGCCGATTTTGGAACCATCTTCCTGGTGGGAATCATCGCTGTGTCCGCGCTGCTGATTTATGAACACTCGCTGGTCAGCGCCGAAAATCTGACTCGAGTGAACATTGCATTCTTCAACGTCAATACTGCCGTCAGTTTCGGACTGCTCGCCTTCGGTCTGGCCGACATTCTTCTGGCGACATAGCTAGCAGATACTTTTTCGAATGGAGTCGAAACATGCTTGATCCCCGCATCAGAAAACTCGCCGAACTGCTGATCGACCATAGCACGCAGCTTCAGCCCGGCGAGAAAGTGCTGATCGAAGCCTTCGACCTGCCCGACCCGTCGCTGGTCTGTTGCCTCGTGGAGATTGCCCATGCCCGAGGCGGCATTCCCATCGTCAACTGGAAATGCAACGCGATCGCGCGGAGCCTGCTCCACCACGGCAACGATGCGTCGTTCACCCTTCAGGGCGATCTCGATGCTCACACGATGGAACAGATGGACGCTTACATCGGAATCCGAGGAACGGCCAACAGCAACGAACTTTCCGACGTTCCGTCCGCCCAGATGAAACTCTATCAGGAACATTGCTGGCACCGGGTTCACCACGCGATTCGAGTTCCCAAAACCAAGTGGGTCGTCCTTCGTTATCCAACTCCGTCAATGGCTCAGTCGGCTGAGAAAAGTACGGAAGAGTTCGAAGACTTCTACTTCAAAGTCTGCACCGCCGATTACCCGAAACTCGCTGAAAACCAGAAGCCACTCCAGCGACGGATGGAAGCCGCGAAACAGGTTCGCATCGTCGCGCCGGACACTGACCTGACATTTTCCATCGAAGGCATCCCCGTCGTCCCGTCGCACGGTCGGCGCAACATCCCGGACGGTGAAATCTTCACCGCTCCGGTTCGAGACAGCGTCAACGGCGTCATCACCTACAACACAAAGACTCTTAATCAGGGCGTCGTTTTCGACCGAATCCGCTTTGAATTCAAAGACGGAAAAATCGTCCACGCCGAATGCGGAAACGGACAGACAAAGCGGCTGAACGAGATCCTCGATACCGACGAAGGCGCGCGATACATCGGCGAATGGTCGCTCGGCCTGAACAACGAAATCAACGAGCCCATGCTCGACACACTGTTTGACGAGAAAATCGGAGGCTCGCTGCACCTGACTCCGGGCAACGCCTACACAACGGCTGACAACGGCAACCGCAGTAAGGTCCACTGGGACATCGTCCTGATTCAGACCAGAGCCTATGGCGGCGGCGAAGTCTGGTTCGACGACGAGGTGATTCGCAAAGATGGCTTCTTTGTACCCGATGATCTGCAACCGTTAAACGAAGGTCTGGCTTGAATCAGGTGATGCATGGCTGCCTGAAATCGACGAAAGAATGCAACAGCGAATGCTGATCTTTTCTGAATTCCAGAAAACCCGCTGCGGTCGCTTTTTCCGCCCCGTTTATTTTGTTCTAATCGAGGTCACACATCTTTAACGAAGCGACGATTGCCCGGTTCCGAGCAGAGTCCACAACTCGCATCGTCATGCGGATCTGCTGACGCGAAAACCTGTCACCGCTTCATCACTAAGGGATTGAAATTAGATGCTGCATCACACCTGTGATCTGTGCGGGCAAAAAATTGAAGAGAAGCGATTTGTCGTCCGGCTTGAGGTCTATCCGGCTTTTGATCCGGACGACATCACGGAAGAGGACCTGGACCGGGACAACCTGTCGGAAATCGCTGAGATGCTGGCCGATATGGAACTGACTGGCGACCTCAATCTGGACAGCGCCGAGCCAAAGTCATTCCGCTTTGATCTGTGCCAGCCATGCTGCCGCAACTACTCGAAAGACCCACTCGGACGACACCGCACAGGCAGAATGCGGTTCAGCGAGAACTGATTTCCTGTTGCCGCGAAGCGAACAGCAGCACTCATGGATTGAACAATTCAGAAAGGCGGAGCCCTGGCTGGAAAAAGTCGTCACACGCGTCGTGTTCCTCGAAGTGTCGTAGTCGTTCTGGGAATCGCGATCTTCCTGCTGCAACGATTCGGAATCTGGGACCGCATCCAGAACCAGATCGACGCGGTCATTCCGACGCAATCCGTCACGGAAGACCAGGGACAATGGCGAGTCGTTCGAGTCGTGGACGGCGACACACTCGTTCTTCAGAACGACGAACGGGTTCGACTGATTGGTGTCGACACTCCCGAGACCAAACATCCAACCAAACCAGTTCAGCCATTCGGCCCCGAGGCGTCTTCGTTCACCAAACGGGCCGTCGAAGGCAAGGTCGTCCAGCTCAAATTCGACCGTGAAAAACGCGACCGCTATCAGCGACTTCTCGCCTACGTGTATCTCGAAGACTGGTGCCTTAACGAAGAACTGATCCGAGCCGGCTACAGCAAGTGCATCACCAGTTACCCGTTCGACCGATCCATGAAAGCCCGCTTCAAACTCGCCGAAGACGAGGCCAGAACGTCGCGCCGAGGTCTCTGGAGCGACCTGTCACACCTCGCCACGAAGAATGCCGCTGAGTAGGGCGTGTCGAGCGCAGCGCCGCCTGACCATTGTGGAATCGCCGCTACCAGAACACTGGTACGCCGGCGCTGTATTTGACAGCCCCTGCGTGCTCGTGCCACTTCAACAGTCGACCTCACGCCTCAGGAACTTTCCAGACCGGCAACGTGTGATTGATGTCGCCTTCCAGACCTTGCTCGTATGGTTCGCTGGCGAAGGTTGGCTGCTGGCCGGTGAATTCCAACTCGGAAATCAATTCGCCGGATTCCGAACGGCCTCGCATGCGTGAGGCGAAGATGTCGTGAAACTGGTATTCGTTGTTCGGTCCAAGCCCGAATGCCTCAGCGACACGAGTCACTTTCCGCGAACCATCGTCAGCGAATCGCGAAAGCTGCACGATCACATTGATCGCCGACGCAACCTGAGCACGCGCGACGTAAATCGGGATGTCGACATCAGACATCAGCGAGAGTGTTTCCAGCCTCACCAGTGCGTCACGTGGCGAGGTCGCGTGGACCGTCGTCAGGCTTCCGGTGTGACCGCTGATCATCGACTGAACCATGTCGAGCGCTTCGCCGCCGCGAACTTCGCCGACGATAATTCGATCAGGCCGCATTCTCAGTGACGCTCGGAACAGATCGCGAATCGTGACTCCGCCGTGACCGTAGCTGTCGGCCTGTTGAGCTTCCAGGTAAAGCGAATGTTTCTGAGCCAGCTTCAACTCAGAGCTGTCCTCAATCACGACGATTCGCTCGTTCTCCGGCACCGCCGTCGACACGGCATTCAGCATCGTCGTTTTACCTGTCCCCGTGCCGCCGGCCACAACGATGTTCTTTTTCAACCGGACACACAGTTCCAGAAACTCTTTTGCCTCTGCCGAAATACTTCCGAGGCGGACGAAGTCTTCCAGACTGAAGATGTCGCGTTTGAACTTGCGAATCGTGAGGTACGTCCCGGTTCGAGAACTCGGTGGAATGACGGCGTGAACTCGAGAACCGCTCGGCAGCCGAGCATCCAGAATCGGACGGTCACGATCGATCTCTCGTCCGACGTACTGAGCGATGTTTGTAATGGCCGAAATCAGAGCGTCTTCGCTCTCGAAGCGGGCATCCGTCTCGAACAGCTTTCCGCCGCGTTCGACGTAAACTTCCCGGTAGCCATTGACCATGATCTCGGTGACCGTGTCGTCTTCCAGAAACTCTCGAAGTGGCGCCAGGAAGAACTCCAGCGTCGATTCAAACACCGATTCACGAGACATTGTCAGCCTTTTCAACATGAGCGGCGGCGACGGATTTCAAGGCTCCCACCAGTGACCTTAACAGTCGAAAAAGTGTACCGCGTTGCAACCACTCATTCAGCATGAAGGCGTGATGACAGAGCCTTGCAGAAAGTGCAACGAATTCTGGCACAATCTTCAACGAGACAAGTATGGCGATGTCTGAATCGTTGCTTTTTTCAGCATCATCGACGTACAGCAGCGTCCGGCACAGAAGGTGCTTAACCCTCCTGCGAAACGCACCCGAGGTGGGACTGCCGGCTGGGAGGCCGGTATCCACCGCAATTCTTTCGCATCCTCGCAGGATGTCTGTCGACACCGAAACGCGATCAGTGTCGAGCGAAGATGTGAGGCAGCGCGCAGTAGGCTCGAAAGTCTGCCAGCGAGACGTCGCTCTCGATGGCGACGCGAGGGATGTCGTAACGATCGACGCCGGCTCCGGAAGAATGCCCGCCGTAATAACTGAATGCCCAGTCGAAGCCGTTATTGCTCAACGCGGCTCGAGTGTCATCGTTGAATGACTCGCGTTTTCCAACCGGGTAGCTCAGTGAAGCGATCGGTCGATCAAGTTGCTGTTCAAGCCGCAGGCGGGATTCGCAAAGCTCCATCCCCTGCTCCTCTGCCGTCAGGTTGGCAAGAATCGGATGCGTGACCGTGTGAGCCCCGAAGTCCATCCCCGCGTCACTCATTTCGCGGATCATTTCCCACGTCATCCACTGTCCGGCTGCCGCTTCGACCGGAGCGCGTCCCGAGCCGGTCGCTTCCGCAACGCGGTTCAAAAACTGTTCGGTCCGACTACCGTCGAGCCGATAATAAACTCGCAACAACTGAGTGATGACGGTTCGTCGGTCCGAACCATCAAGCTTCAATGGTCCGTCGAACCAGTTTTCTGGAAGTCCGATCAAGTCGCGCGTACTCGATCGAACCATCCAGGCGATTTCGTCCCACCACGCCAGTCGAGGCTCGTCGATGAATCCAGTGGCGACAAAGAAGACGCCCTTCGCGTCGTTGGTTTTCAAAACCGGAAAGGCCAACTCGTAGTTGTCGACATAGCCATCGTCGAACGTGATCATCGCAAACCTTGACGACTTCCAGGATCGACCGCGAGCTGATTTCAGGTCGTGCAGGGCCGTCGGTAATTCCGACAGGCCGATCACGTCAAAGCCGGCCTTCAATAGTCTGACCTGCTTGTCGAAATCGTCCTGAGTCGCACTCCACAAAGCTTCGTCGAACTTTGGATCCGCAGGCGTGCCGATTCGGTGATAGTTAAGAACGAGCAAGCCGTTCCAGACAGGCAGCGACTCGAATGCTTTAATTCCGCCGGTGGCCGAAAGCGTGCGACGCAGCAACTCGCGCTTGTTGATTCTGCCAGCCATGAGCGATTTCCGATCGATGTGAAGATTCCGAAATAATCTCCTGAAACCTAGTTCGGGGCTCCGAACAGTCAAACTCGTTCATCCCACAGGCTCAGTCATTCATCAGATCGGACTACTGATCAGCAGAATAAATCCGCTAGACTCGACCCATTCGTTCCTGTCGGTGCGACCGGAATACCAGCTCTGCCAACTCCAGGAAGCTCTGCCATGACAGAACCGTCGAACGTAACGCGTCGAGATTTCGGAAAAGTCGGAGTTCAGTCGCTGCTGACGCTTTCGTTGCTCGAAACAATTTTCGCCCGTGATGCCTGGTCAGCAGACGTCAGCCCGATCATGACGAAATGGCTTGCCGGTCTGAACGAACTGGCCGGCGATGTCAAAGAACAGCGAATCAGTCAGGTCGCCTGGCAGAAGAAAGTCGAAGAGCTTTACGGGAAGATTGAAGTCGACGAGCTGATGAAGTTTGTGGACTTCAAGAATCTGACCAAAGATCTGAAATTCGTCGACCACGGCGCACGCAGTTTGCGACCGAAGTTTCCCGAAGTTGAAGGTCTGCCGAAAAAACTGGTGTTCGGTACTCAAATCTTCGCTATCAAAAAAGGGCAGTCGGTCATCCCGCACGGCCACAACAATATGGCGACGGCTTTTCTGGTTCTGAAAGGCGAACTGCACGGTCGGCATTACGATCGGATCGAAGACGAGGCCGAGCACCTGATCATTCGCCCGACCATCGACGGACAGTTCAAACCCGGTGGGACGTCGACCGTGTCGGACTACAAAGACAACATTCACTGGTTCAAAGCGACCAGCGAATCTGCGTTTATTTTCAACATTCACGTGCTGGGCTGCCGACCGGGAAGTGCGTTACCGACCGGACGAGTTTATGTCGACCCGAACGGCGAATCGCTCGCTGACGGACTCATTCGTGCTCGACGATTGAAATATACCGAAGCTCACAAACTATTCGGATAAGGCTGCCGCGACTTGACCATGGAAGAACGCCTCGCCAGTCGCGACATCGTGCTGATCGGAGCCGGCCATACCAACATGCACATTGTGCGCATGTGGAAGATGGCCCCGATCCGTGATACTCGCCTGACATTGATCAGCCCGTTCAGCCGTGCGACCTACAGCGGCATGCTGCCCGGCACGCTGGCAGGACTCTACGAACCGGACGAGATGGCGATCGACCTGTACCGATTCGCTGCTCCGATCGGCGTTCGAGTGATCATCGCAGAAGTCGTCGGACTCGATCCTGACCGCAGGCGGGTCCACTTTGCCAATCGGCCACCGATTCGATTTGATGTCGCTTCGGTCGGGATCGGCTCGGTGCCAGTCGGAGCTGAGCAGTGGGCAAACTCCGCCGCGTTTCTACCCATCAAACCGATGGCCACGTTTCGTGATCGACTCACGACACGTCTCGACGATGTTCGAAATTCCGAACCAGCCAAAGGAAGTGAAGCTCCGCTGAAGGTCGTCGTTGTTGGCGGCGGCGCAGCTGGCGTGGAAGTGACACTTTGCCTCGAAGCACGGCTGCGAACTCAAGGTCTGACCGCACAGGTCACACTGGTCGACTCGGGCAGCACTATCCTGCGAGGCTATCTGCCGGGCACCATCCGAAAAGTGACTGACCATTTCGCGAGACGCGAGATCGCCATCCGAACGAACGTCCGTGTTGAAAATGTGACTGACAATTCACTCAACCTTTCCGACAGCACAACAATTGATGCCGACGTCATCATCTGGGCAACTGGTGCGTCCCCCACGGCACTCATTGACAACATTCCCCTTTCCAAGGGAGACGATGGCTTCCTCGCCGTTCGAAACACGCTCCAGACAATCGATGACAAACCCGTCTTCGCAGTTGGAGATTCAGCAACCCTCGTTGATTCGCCAGTTCGAAAGTCCGGCGTTTACG
>JADHNX010000142.1 GCA_016779365.1 Planctomycetaceae bacterium | reverse complement strand
GCAGGATATTCTGTCGAGAATCTGGTCCATGCGACTACTGAGGCTGCGACGTGGAAAGAGGAGCTTCTGAGCCAAACTCGTCGACGAAACTCAATTTTTCCACCAGGACCGCCGCCTGATTTTCCTGAGTTTCGATGATCGAGACGACCGCGTTTCCCACTCGGATGGTCTCGCCAATCTGCATCGTGATTTCCGTATACCTGGTTCGGTCATTCACGGCAGTGCCCCCTGTTTTCTCAGGCTTTCGAAACTCGTTCAAGACCCGGTTCAAGCCTATGTTTATTTTTCGTTCGTTCTGCGAACGGGAACACTCGACATTACTCCGTGTGCGGACTCGATCAGCGAAGATTAAACAACACGTGGCCCGCAGTTGTCGGAGAGTCTACCTTCGACCTGGAAGTCGTGCAAAGAATCCGGCAGCGAACGAATCGTCGCAAAATCACACGAAAATTCATGACACAAAATCACGATGCGTCGACAGTTCGAACTTCTCCAGCTCTTCCAGCATTCGACTTCGAATTGCCTCGCACTGCTCGTCAGATGTAATTTTTCGACCGTCGTTGTCGGTGACGTAAAAGACATCGACCACCTGATCGAAGTGCGTGGCGATGCGAGCCAGGTCGATGGATAAGTTCAACTTGAAGAGCGTTCGAGAGATCGTATAGAGCAGCCCCGGTCGGTCGTGAGCGAAGACGAGAACAACGGTCGCTTTATCCGAGGTATCTGTGTCGACTTCGACTCGCGTCGGCAAGCCCATTGTTGGTGCCTCGGCGTCTTCCGTGACATAGCGGCGATGTCGATGAAACAATTCTTTGGCGGTTACTTCCTGTCTCAAGCCCTGAACGATTGAACTCGCCACTTCGTCAATTCGACTCTGCGGAACGACTCCCGAATAATCTTCGTCGATGACATGAAACGTATCGACGATGATGCCGTCGAAACTGGTCGTGATCTCGGCTCCAAGAATCTGCATGTGCCGAGCGGTCAGCACACCGGAAATGCGATGAAATGCGCCGCGTGAATACAGCGAGTCGGCGATGACGTGATAATCAGTGGTCCCGCTGGTTTTGTCGTACCGTCCGTCAACGCGAATTTCACCGGGTCCCAGGCTGCGGATGATGTCGAGGTCGCGAGCAATCATCGACGGCGGGGTCATTGTCAAATACTGAGACGAGAACCCGTCGAGTTGTTTATCCACCCACTGCCGCAACGAAGTCGCGATCTCGTCGGATTCGGGTTCCAGTGGGACGATGGAATCGTAGACATGTGCCCGAATTTCCCGCAGTCGTTCTTCTTCGTGAAACCTCGGCGGCTGACCACTCAAAGTTGTCATCAGTCGTTTGTAGAAATCTGCCAGCAGGTCGGCTTTCCAGCTTGTCCATACGCCCGGCCCAACACCGCTGACATCGGCTGCCGTCAGTACGAATAGCATTCTGAGCTTTTCGGCGGAACCGACTTCGTGGCTGAATTCCAGCACGACTTGCGGATCGGTTGTGTCGTATCGAAAGCCGAGGTCCGCCATCTTCAGATGTTTGTGAACCAGAAAACTGACGATGCCCGTTTCGTGCTGACTCAACCGCAGCCTCTGGCAAATGTCCAAAGCCATTCGGCGGCCAAGTTCGCTGTGTTCTTCTTCGAACCCCTTGCCAGCATCATGAAGAATCAAGGCGAGATGCAGCAGTTGTTTCACGTGAATGTTTCGGTAGGCCGCGCCGACGGGCGAGTCTTCATCCGCAAAGCTCTCGCAAATCTCCAGGCATCGGAGAGTGTGCTCGTCGACCGTGAAGTGGTGATACTGATTAAACTGCAACAGACATCGAACTCGTTGCCACTCCGGAATGACAAGCTCCAGAACGTTGGTTTCGTGCATGCTGCGAATCGTTGCGCTGCAACGGCCCACGGTGCCGAGAATTTCCATGAACAGCCGCGACGATTCCGGAGATGGCCCGGATGGTAGATTGCGCGCGGTCGACTTGATGGCCTCGATCAGGCGTGGCGACAGACTTACTCGATACATCGCTGCCGAATGGTAAATTCGCAGGATATCATCGAGCGTCGTGCAGATTTTCGTCAGACGCGACGGCGAAACGTCAAGTTCGCTGTCGCTGAGAACAAAGTAGCGGTTGACGCGGTGAGACATCACCTGCCGCTTCACAATCGACGCAATGGAACGTCGGCGATGACGGCTGACGAATCGCTGAGTGATTTCGGCGATGGCCATGCTGTGAGAAAAATACTCCTGCATGAACCGTTCAACCGGTCGCTGACCTTCCACATGCGCGAAGTCGCGAGCTTTCGCAATCCGAAGCTGCTCATCTTTTGAAAGAGTGTCGTTAGCTTTGCCGGCGTGAAGATGCAGATCAATACGAACTCGTGTCAGAAATTCGACGCCTTGCTTCAGTCTGACGGCGTCGTCGGAAGTCAACACATTCTTTCGACGCAGCGAATCGATGTCTGATGTCTGGTAATGAGCGAACGCAACCCACTGCAGAAGATGGACGTCACGAAGGCTGCCCAACGACTTTTTCACGTCCGGTTCGAGTTGCTGGCAAGTTGCACCATGCGTCGCCCGTTCTTCTTCTCGACCTTCGATACAGTCGTCGACAAAAACTCGAAGCCGTGACCGGACGACTTTTCGGTAGAACTGTGTCTTCAGCTGTGCAGCCAGAGACTCGTCGCCCCACAGCGAGCGAATATGTACGAGCGAAGACGCAAGATGCGGATCAGCAATCGCGCTGGCTGCGGCGTCGCGAACCGTATGGACGCGTTGCCCCAGCTTGATGCCCGCATCCCAGAACTCAGGAACGATTCGTTTTGTCAGTCTCGCAATCAAACTGGCGACGCGAGGCTGGAAGATGAAGATCATGTCGGAGTCGGAGTAAGGTGCGACTTCGCCGCGGCCTGAGCCACCGATTGCGATCATGGCAGAATTCTGAGCAAGTTCCCGCTGTTCGGCTTCTGTGAAGTCAGCAAGGGTTTCCTGCAGGATCTCAATCGTGTAAGTGTCCATCGCGTCCGAAAGCCAGGACGCAATCTGCATTCCGCGTGCGCCCTCAGCAAAGAGCTGCGACGCCCGCTCTCGGATTTTCGCCAGAGCCTGCTTGCGTCTTTGAATTCGTTCTGCGGGAGATTCAGTCGACATCGTCACCAATACAATTCTCGATGAGACAAAGCTGAGAAACGTTACCACTTTGTGAGGTCTTCGCGGTTCGCGACAGAGTCGTCATGTTGGGTCTGGCAGAAAGTCGCTCAAGCCAGCAGTGTGCGCAGCCAAAGAGGCAGAGAGCCCGCATCGCCCTCTGCCTCTGATAAGGTGTGCTTCACGTCTTCGCACCACACCTTGCGAACAGGGGCTGACAACTCGTTTGTTACAGAGCTTCGCTGCCGCTTTCGCCGGTTCGAATGCGGATGACTTCGGCCAGATCGGTGACAAAAATCTTGCCATCGCCGATGTTTCCGGTTCGAGCAACTTCAGTGATTTTCTCAATGGCCTTCCCCGCATCGTCATCGCTGACGACGAGTTCGAGCTTCACTTTCGGCAGAAAGTCTACGGTGTACTCGGCACCTCGATAGACTTCTTTGTGCCCTCGTTGACGACCGAAGCCGCGAACTTCGGTAACGGTCATCCCCTGAATGCCGATCTCGTTGAGACCATTCTTCACTTCTTCCAGTTTGTAGTGTCGGATGATGGCTTCGATTTTTTTCATCGTAAAGTTCCTTCTGGTGACCGAATCGATCTTCGGCCTTGTTGTGCTGAGGTTCGTTGAATGTTCAGTATTGCCAGGCAACGAGAGTGGTCTGGCGAGGTCCGTTTTCTAAACCGCCGATTCGCCGGACTCGCCGGTTCGAATTCGAACGACGTTTCCAAGATTCGTGACGAAAATCTTCCCGTCGCCGATTTGGCCAGTCCGCGCGGACTCTAGAATCTTGTCGATGACTTCGCGGGCCTTGTCTTCCGCAACCACGGTTTCGAGCTTCACCTTCGGAAGAAAATCGACGGTGTACTCAGCGCCGCGATACTGTTCCTTGTGTCCCTTTTGCCGGCCAAAACCTTTAACCTCAGAAACGGTCATCCCCTCGATGCCGATGCTGTTGAGGGCGTCTTTGACCTCCTCAAGCTTAAAGTGACGAATGATTGCTTCGATCTTTTTCATGATTCCTCTCCTGCTGCTTTCAATTCACTGGCCAATTCCAGCCAACTGAAGCTTCCTAAAGAAAACGCTGTGCCAGCCGATCACCAAATTCGTCACGGGCTGGAAGTGCTGCAAATATAATGACTTATGGCATCCCGGTGAGCAGCGATCTTGTCTGTGAGAGCCAGAAGCGCCTCACAAGTGTGACACTTCAACAGATATTCTCCAATCTCGAACTTGGCTTGTGGACGAAAATGGCATTAAAAGTCGAATGTGGACATATGGGAAGCTTTGGTCGTTAGTGTCCCGTTCGTGTGGCGCGTGTCTCGCCGCTGGAACAGCGGAATTCGACACGATCATCGCCGAAAATTGGCAGGGTCGACCGAGTGGCTTTTCAACAGCCGATACAGGGTTCCTCTTGGTAACTGTGCCTCGCGGGCAGATTCTTTGACGTTGCCTCCATGTCGACGCAACAGGCTCTCGAAGTACTCGCGTTCGAAGCGCGAAAGGTACTCGTCACGAATCTCGAAGAAACTGCGACCAGGACTTCCGTTCGTCGCCGCCGCTGCCGCGACAAGTGACACCGGCAGATCATCCGAGCTGATTCTGTCATCATCAGAAAGGGCGATTGCTCGGCGAATGACATTCTGAAGTTCGCGGATGTTGCCCGGCCAGTGGTAGCGGCGCATGAGCGAGTAGGCGGCTGGAGTGATTGCTGGAACTCGCCGTTCCATTTCACGGCTGCAGCGAAGAATGAAATGCTCGGCCAGCAGTCCGAGGTCATCGCCCCGCTCGCGCAAAGGTGGAAGGTCAACCCGGACGACGTTGATTCGGTAGAAGAGGTCTTCGCGGAAGGTTCTGTCGTGGACCATCTGGTCCAGGTCCCGCGACGTGGCTGCCACGATACGAACATCAATGTCCACTTCCGTGTTGCCGCCGACTCGTCGCAGCTTTCGCTCCTGCAGAACCCGCAGCAACTTGGCTTGAAGCAGCAGTGGCAGATCTCCGATTTCGTCCAGGAAAAACGTGCCTCCGCTGGCAGTTTCCAGAAGCCCTCGCCGTTGCCGATCGGCTCCGGTGAAGGCTCCCTGTTCGTAGCCGAACAGTTCGCTTTCCAGAAGGTTCTCGGGGATCGCTCCGCAGTCGATTGGCACAAACGGGCCGTCCGGACGACGCCCGAGATTGTGAACGGCCCGCGCGACAAGCTCTTTGCCAGTGCCGGTCTCTCCCAGAATGAGAACATCGACTCCGGTATCGGCGACCCGTTGGATCGTCTCAGCCACCGCCTTCATTGGTGGACTGCTTCCGATGACATTCAATGTTGGATTATCAGCGTCCATGTAGCTGTCATCGTTTCATCGATCGGAATAGAAACGGCGCATTGACCACGCTGGTCGACACGCCGAAGCGGTGGCCCGCACGTTTTCTGTCGCCAAGTGAAGAACGAGATAGTCTCCGCTTGAAATCGTTCGGCGAGGCTTCCCGGTGAAGCCTCGCCGACAGGACCATTCAGAATCCGACCACAAACTACTTTACAGGAAGATGTAGCCTTCTTCGCCATGCTGGCTCACGTCCAGTCCCTGAACTTCGTCATCCTGGCTGACTCGCAGTCCCATGATGGCATCCAGAACTTTCAGAATGAAGAAGGTTACGACCAGAGCGAAGATCGCCGTGGCGACGATGCTCACAATCTGCGGAACCATCTGACCGGGCATTCCATCTAGCACTCCGTAGTGGCCCGAGCTCAGATGCTTGCTGGCGAAGACGCCGGTCAGCAACGCGCCGACAGTTCCGCCAACTCCGTGAACACCAAAAGCGTCGAGTGAATCATCGTACCCGAATTTCTGCTTCACCTTCGCACAGGCAAAGTAGCAAACAACACCAGCGATAATACCCATCGGGATCGCAGACACAGCCGTGCACGAACCACTTGCCGGGGTGATACAGACCAGACCGGCGACCGCACCGGAGCATGCACCGAGGATGCTCGGCTTGCCGTGCTTGATCCATTCGACGGCGGACCATCCGAGAACGCCAGCGGCGGCACACATGTGAGTGGCGACAAAGGCGTTGACCGCAGCAGCGTTCGCATCGACGGCGCTACCCGCGTTGAATCCAAACCAGCCGACCCACAGCAGAGCCGCGCCGATGCAGGTGTAAGTAAGATTGTGAGGTGGCATTGGCTCCTGCGGGTAGCCGATTCGCTTGCCAATGATCAACGCACAAAGCAGCGCAGAAACTCCCGAACTGATGTGGACGACGGTTCCGCCCGCAAAGTCGAGTGCGGGATAGAGAGCGTTTTCGTTCCACTCGCAGAGCCAGCCAGCGTCGGCCCAGACCCAGTGGCAAACAGGGCAGTAAACCAGCAGTCCCCATAGAACAGAGAAAACGCACATCGTGCTAAACTTCATCCGTTCGGCGAATGCTCCGCAAATCAGAGCCGGAGTGATGATGAAAAACATTCCTTGGAAGACGAAGAAGATGCTGTTGTTCGCCCACTCGACATCGGAAAGCACGCCGTCGGCGATGATCCCTTTCATCATGACGTGATCGAGATTGCCGAAGTAAGGGTTCGAACCGCCGAAGGCGAGGCTGTAGCCGACGATTCCCCAGACGACAGTCATCAGTCCCATCAGAAAGATGCACTGCATCATGACACCCAGAATATTTTTCTTCCGGACCAGCCCGCCGTAGAACAGTGCCAAGCCGGGTGCTGTCATCATAAGCACGAGTGCTGACGATGTAAGCATCCATGCGACTTTGGCGCCGCTTAGCTCGGCGACTTCTTCCGTTGGAGCGGCTTCCGTTGTCGATTCGACGGAACCTTCTTCTTCGCTGGTAGTTACGTTGCTTTCCGCATCCGTTTCGGAAGGAGAACTCGCTTCGAGTCCGTCCGTCGATTCAGCCCCGTCCTGAGCGAACACGAAAGCTGGCTGCGCCAAAAGAGGCACCACAGCCAGCACAAAGATCAATCTACGAAATACATTAAAAACTCCACGCATTACCTGTCCTTTGTCAGTAAATGGTCCCCGGAATTGCCATTCACCGTGCGAGTTGGCCGTCGATTTATGAAGTACCTTTCTGCGGTTTCAATCGACGGATGCGCAACCGTCACGATGTCTGAGTCTGCGTTCCGAACCAGGCCCCTGTGTGAGTAGCAACGCACTGCCTGCTTCGATACGCTCGGACCGGAAGGCAAGTGCCGTGCCAATCCCACTGACGAACCTCGCTCGGCTCGTGCAGACAGTTGGGAATCATCCGAAATCGTACTCCGGCTGAAGCTCTCGAAAACTCATGGACCAGTTCATCCAGGACCAATTCGAGGCAATCGCGGTCGGGCTGTTCGCCTTCGGCTCGGTGCTTGGACTCTTGCTGGACGCGTGGTCGCTGAGAATGTGCCGACAGTTTTGCGAAGACCACGCGAGCGTCAACGAGAACAACGCCAGCTGCAGCCAGAATAACCTGGCGTCGCGAATGCTGACTCCCGTGCTGACCGGAGCGATCCTTGCCGGATACTTCGTCGCCGTGTTTGGCCTGAGAATGCATTCGACGAGCGAAGTGTTGCCGGCTCTGTTCTGGGTGTATGGTCGAGCAATCGGACATCTCGTTTTGCTGATTCTCCTTATCGAAGCTACGGTCACGGACTTTCGTGAGTACATCATTCCAGACCAGATCACGATTCCGGGCATGATTGCCGGAGTCACGCTGGCCACGATTTCCGGCGACACGCAGTTGATGCACTTCTGGGTCGACTGGAACCAGGCCGTGGCCGAAATTCGCGGGCCGTACATCCCTGCGTGGATCGGCGAGCACACTCACTGGCATGGCTTTGTCTGGAGTATGACCGGACTGATCGCAGGCGGCGGCGTGACTTGGATGGTTCGCTGGCTCTCGTCAGTGGTGCTCGGTCAGGAAAGCCTCGGTCTGGGCGATGTCACGCTGATGGCAATGATCGGAAGCTTTCTCGGCTGGCAGCCGCTGGTCTTTGTATTTCTGCTTGCCCCACTTTGCGGCATTGCGATGGGACTGGGAGTTCGCCTTGTCACCAACCGAACTTATATTCCGTTCGGCCCGTATCTCAGCATGGCGGCGGTTGTTGTGCTGTTTGTCTGGAAGTCGTTGTGGATGCTGGAAATTTCAAACGAGTTCTCAATCCGCAAACTTTTCGGAGATGCTCCTGGGCTGGCAATTCTTGCCGGTATTTCACTGGCCGCGTTTGTTGCGTTACTGATTTGCCTGCGGCTTTACAGGCTGATCCCCGGCAAACCTCGTCGAGCCGAGTCTTCGCCAACAGCCGAGTCTCCAACAATCGGAAACGCCGATGCTTCCTGAGCGAACCAGCGAGTTTCGGCTGATCGAATCCTTTCGCGCAGCGATCGAAAGCTCGCCGCACGTACTGACGGGAATCGGCGACGACACTGCCGTCGTTGAATGCTTGAACGGCGACATTCTTCTTGCAGCAGACATGCTGCTGGAAGGTGTGCACTTCGACCTTGCGACCGCGACGCCGTTCCAGGTCGGTCGCAAAGTTCTGGCTGTGAACCTCAGCGATGTCGCCGCAATGGCCGGTCGACCAAAGTACGCCCTCGTCAGCCTCGCCCTGCCGCGCCAGCTTTCGGCAACTCGCGTTGGAGAATTTGCGGAACGGCTTTTCGAAGGAATCCGCTCTTTAGCCAAAGAGTTCGACACAACCATCGTCGGCGGAGATACCAACTCGTGGGACGGGCCCGTTGTGGTCAACGTTGCCATCGTCGGCGAAGTTCCATCCGGAAAAGCGGTCACACGCTCGGGAGCGAAACCCGGCGACTGGATCTTCGTGACCGGCAACCTCGGAGGAAGCATCACCGGCCACCATCTCGATTTCACACCGCGAGTTCACGAAGCACTCGCTCTTCGCGAAGCGTGCCCGCTCAATTCGATGATCGACGTCAGCGACGGACTGATTGCCGACCTTTATCACATCCTGGAAGAAAGCAAGGTTGGAGCACGTCTCAACGGCGTTTCGATCCCGATCAGCACGGCGGCGGCATCAGCCATCGACGATGACCGAACGCCGCTCGAACACGCACTTGGCGACGGCGAAGATTTCGAATTGCTCTTCACGGTTTCGCCGGAAGACGGTCAGCGACTGGTCTCAAACAATCCCCTGGAAATTCCGCTGTCGCACATCGGCGAGATCGTTGCCGGAGACT
>JADHNX010000141.1 GCA_016779365.1 Planctomycetaceae bacterium | reverse complement strand
GGCGAGTAGTCGCTCGGTCATCCATCGCGATTTCTCTTTGTGAATTGGCTGTCCGAAAAGGTTCGTCAGCTCGTTGGGATCGTTCTTCAGGTCGATCAGCCACGGCTCTTCGTTCGTCGAGTAGACCAGTTTGAATTGCGCGGTGATGGCCGAAATCCAGGCGTCTCCTGCGCGGTCGCGGCGTCCGGTGCTTCGTACAAAGGTGATGTCTTCCCAGTCTTTCGCTGACTCTTCAGTAAACAGAGCAGTCGCGTTTCGCCCATCAACTTTGTGCGACACGGGAACATCCATCAGGTTCAAAACGGTTGGCAGGAAGTCGACCGTTCCCAATGCCGCGTTGACGACGGTGTTGCCTTTGATTTTGCCTGGGCAATGAATGAGGAAGGGAATGCGAGCCGATCCTTCGTAGGGAACTCCTTTGTTGAGACGGCCATGTTCTCCGCAGAGATCTCCGTGGTCTGACGTGAAGACGATGATCGTACGGTCGAGCAGTTTTCGTTCTCGTAGAGCGTCGAGGACCTGGCCGACGTTGTCGTCGATGCACTTCACCATTCCGTAGTAGCTGCGCATCAGATTCTGCAGTTGAGCCGGCTTGACTCCCGCCGGCTTGCCCCAGGCGGGAATCTGTTCGGGCTTCCGCACCAGTGAAACAGGAATCGGAACGGCGGCGTCCTGGTACATGGTGTCGTAAGGAGCCCGCACGGTGTTTGGCCCGTGAGGATCCGGCAGACTCACCATGTAACAGAAGGGCCGGTCAGCGTTCTCACCGATAAAGTCCATCGCTCGGTCGCACAGCCAGTCGGTCGAAAATGTTTTTTCATCAGCTCCGTCGACGCCGTAGCTCGGGTTCCCTTTTTTGTCGACGGCTCCGACCTTCGGCCCGTCGTCCGTCAGGATGAACTTCTTCCAGTGACCTCGATTAAACATGTAGCGGTTGTCTTCGAATCCGAATTTGCGTTCGGGCGCCCACTGCGGTTTTCCGGCTCCGTCAAGATGCCACTTGCCCGCGTAACCGGTCGCGTAACCTCGCCGTCGCAGAAGTTCGGCGAACGTGACGATCGAATCATCCAGCGGAACGTCATTGGTCGTGACCGGAGTTTTCTGCGGATACAGCCCTGAAACCAGCGATGCTCTGGACGGAGAACACACCGGAGTCGTCGCGTAGAAGCTCGTGCAGCGTGCTCCGTTCTTCGCGATCCAGTCAATGTTGGGAGTGTCGACTGTCGTGCCGCCATAACAGCCCAGCGTGCTGAAGTGATGCTCGTCCGTTGAAATAATCAGCAGATTCATCGGAGTATCAGCAGCGCGGGCGATGTCTGCTCGCTGGGTCGCAATGACCAGAAGCAGGACCACCAACAAAAGCCGACGAGCGAAAACAGCGAGCATGTTGTCTCTCCAGTCTCGAAAGTTGCAGCGCAAGCGACGACACGACGCTTACTATTTTTCATCCCGCATGAAGTTCCGAGACGATAACGTCATCAGACTTGTCCCGCACCAATTTAAGAGCTTTCGATCTGGAAACACGAGGACGGAACTCACACCCTCTTCGCCATTGCGATACTGATTCGACGATTCGTATCATCGCTGCCTGAAAACTCGCCGCTTCTGGTCCTCCCGGAAACTTCCACCCCGCCATCTCCTTCCTGTTTGAAGTGAGCCTGCCATGTTCCGAATTAACGCCGGAAAAACGTCGCCCTATTGTGATGGTCACAGCCGCCGAAGCTTTCTGCAGGTTGGCATGGCGGGACTGGGAAGTCTCAGCGTTCCGGCGTTGTTGCGAGCGAAGGAGGCAACTGCCGCAGCCGATCGGAAGGAGACTTCGGTAATTCTGATCTGGCTGGATGGTGGCCCAAGTCAGCATGACACGTACGATCCAAAACCCGAGGCTCCACCGGAGTACTCCGGTTTCTGGAGCCCGATTCACACCAACGTGCCGGGCATGGACATCACCGAGATGTTCCCGTTGCAGGCGAAGCTGGCCGACCGTTTTTCGCTGATTCGATCGATGCATCACAACACGGGTGACCATTTCACCGGCGGTCATTGGATGCTGACCGGCTATGGAGGAGTCAGCGGCGCGATGAACGCCGGCAAGTCTCCGTTCTTCGGTGCGATCGCGACTCGGATGACCGGCCCGCGACAGCCAGGCATGCCGGCGAACGTCGGAGTTCCTTACCCCATGAGCATCGGTCTGCGGCCGGGCTATTTCGGAGCGAACTACGTCGGCAAGCAGTACGACCCGTTCGACGTTGGCAGCGATCCAAACTCTGCCGCGTACAAAGTGCAGAACCTGAACCTCGCGAAGGATCTGACGATCAACCGGCTGGACGATCGTCGCGGCCTGCTCGAACAGTTCGACAAGCTGCGGCGGGAGGCAGATCAGTCGGGCATGATCGACGCGATGGACCGCTTCGAGCGGCAGGCGTACGACCTTGTCGCGGGCTCGCGAGCTCGAGAAGCGTTCGATATTTCAACAGAAGAACCGCGACTGAGAGACCGCTACGGTCGTAACACTTGGGGACAAAGCACGCTTCTGGCACGCCGCCTGGTCGAGGCCGGTTCGACGTTCGTCACGTGCCACTTCGGCGGCTGGGACAGTCACTGGAATCATCAGGGCACGATGGAACGGCATCTTCCGCGCGTCGACATGGCGGTCAGTTCGCTGTTTGAAGATCTTGAAAACCGAGGGATGCTCGACACGACTCTGGTCATGGTGATGGGCGAGTTCGGTCGCACGCCGCGAATCAACGATGGAGGCAACGGCGGACCACCGCTGAGTAAGGGCACGCCGGGCCGCGACCACTGGGGCAACGTGATGTCCGTGCTGATCGGTGGCGGTGGCGTCAAAGGTGGTCAGGTTGTCGGATCAAGCAATCGCCTGGGCGAAGTCCCTCAGGATCGACCACTCCGCCCCGGCGATCTGCACCACACCGTCTTCAAGGTGCTGGGAGTCGACCCGAACATCTCGTTCAACAACCACGCCGGCCGCCCCGTTCCCGCGATCGATCACGGCGCTGTGGTCAGCGAACTGATCTGACCCTGCCAGCGCGTACCAGCGAGATCGTAGTATCGGAAACTCATCCCAAGTGCGTGACGGTCGCCATCTCTTGTGCACAGTCAGCGCCGATACGCTTCAGCAATTCCGCCTCGACAGGACATTCTGCGGAATCGATGTCAGCATCTTCATCGAAGGCTGCTCGTTGAAGTGAGTTCATGTCGCGAGTATTGTGCCTACCAATGTTCGCACGTATTGCGGATCAGGACTCTGATGCCAGTCGATTTGAACGGGGGGAGTTGCCATGCGTTCGTCAGCACTCAAAGTGCAGTTTCTTCGGTCGCGCTGGCCACAGGGATGTGCTCTGCTTTTCCTTGTCATTCTGGTTTTAGTCGACTCGGCAGTCGCTCAGGAATCAACACTCCACGTCGCTTCAGCCGTGAAGGGGAAAGCAAGACCAACGGAACTGGCGGTCGGAGTTGTAGGGTTCGATGGCCCTGCTGGAGATGGACGCTGGGGAGCGAATGGCCTTTACATTCCGCCGGGCAGAGTTTCCGCCGGGAAAGTTACCGAGATGTCGTTCACACATAGTCGTAGCGGGCACGCTCGAGGTGTTCAGGTCGTTCATCCGGTGAAGAAAGGGCATGTCCTGATCTCGATTCTCAGGGACCATGTCAACATCCTTGCCGGCGGAAACTGGCCAGGCTATTCCGGTCGAAAGTCGTCTCTTACGGAACATTCCGATGCGTACAATGAGACCTTTCCGCTGGATGAAGGACAGACGATTTCAGTTCGGACTCGGGCCTTTCCCAGCGGCTTTGTCGAAGTGACCGTTGACGGAAAAGTTGTCGCCACCGCACTGGTCGACGAGCCAACGGCGTTTGGACTGAGCGACGGGTTCAAACTGTTCGATGGCTCGAAGCCTGAAGAATTCAGTGTGCAGCAGGCGTGGCCCGCTGGCTCAGCAGGGATCATCATTGGCCCACTTGATCGAGGCCAGAATGTTGCCGAGAAAATTGTGCTTAAGGGCCTCGACATATCTGACGACGTCGGCGCGGCTGCCGTGGTGAAGATGGAGAAGAAAACAGACGCGAAGCCCTCTGCGTCACCTCTTCCGAAAGACGCTGCCGCTGAAACGACAGCGGTTGGCTCGTCCGTCACACTCGATATGCCTGAGAAACAAGTCCTTTCCGTGTGGGGGATTCACGACGAAAAAGGCACGTATCGCGTGCAACTTTTTTTCGATGGTACGACGAATCAAGGTTTTGATTGGAAGCCTGTTTCTCAGACGAAGATTGAGATCAGAGACGGTACCGCAGATCTTGTCGACGGAGGCTTCTCTCTCCTTGGTTCCTGGAAAAGTGGAGCGATCATCGATGGACGACTTCTGATGCAGCGTTGTTGGGTTGCCGGCACAACGGATCCGATAGTGGATATCAAACCGATTTCAGAACTCGACAGCACAGACCGAACATTTCAGGAAAACCTGATCGGCGACTGGCAACTGACAGCCAGCAACCGCCGCAAAAAAACGAACGTTTCGTTGCCCGTGACGTTTTCTGCGGACCATCGAGTCGTCGAAGCTGGTCGGACAATTGCGACATGGAAAACCGAACGAACTCGAATCGAGATTCAGTTTCTTGATCCTTCGATCGGTGCCACAACGCTCAGCCCAAGAAACAAAGATCAGCTTTCGGGGCAAGCAAAGTCACCCGCGAACGATGTGTGGTCAGTCCGATTCGATCGTGTGAAAATCCTGTCTACCTGGGATACGGATCAGATAGGCACGGTCGTTCTGTTTTCAAATGGGCGCGTCAGCGACCCACTTGGAGCGGACGGTCACGGATTCTGGTGGAAGGATGGCAAAAACATGCGGTTCAGTCGGTACAGCGTCAGTCACTCCGTTGATCTCCGATCGTTCACTGGCAGAGATCACTATGGAACAGGCATCAAAGGGACGCTGCTTGCCGTGCCTCAACCCTGAGCCGAGTCAGCCTGGAGAGGCAGGAACGTGGCACCTCAACAGTTTTCACTTGGACTGTTCCACGTTGGCTTTGAATTCTACGCCGCCAGTCACGCTCTGCTAAAACAATAAATGCCGAGAGGAAACGTTCGATGGAAAACTCAACGGCGGCACCATGCGCGCCGGAGCCTGAATGCGACTTTATGAATATCGACGAGACGGACTTCTCGACGATGAGTCGGCCCGAGCAGATTCGGTACTTCGAAGTGGAAGGCTACGTCGTTCTGCCGAGCATTCTGACGCCGGACATCATCACAAAGTTGAAGGCGGAACTCGCCGACGCCGAGATGTCGCACACGAGTTACAGCACCGCTCAGACACGCTCCAACATTCAGCCGCAGTGGATCAGCAGGACCGCCGCCGAGCTGATCGGCTACCCGCCGATGATCGAGTTTCTCAACGACCTGCTGGGAACGGACATCGTCTTCACGCGAGGGTTCTTTCAGCGGACGCTGCACGGTTCGCCGGGAATTTCCATGCACACCGACGGGCAGCCGCATGGCTCGAACCTGTTCGGCTACGAAGGCAGTTGTCCTCGCCTGTTGCGAGTTCTTTACTACCTGGACGACCTGACGCCCGAGCGCGCACCCTTCCGGCTGATCCCCCGCTCACACCTTTCCTTCCACGCCGACGCCAGCCCGTACGTAAGATATAAGTCGCATCCTGAAGAAATCACGTTGGTCGTTCCTTCCGGTTCGGCGGTTGTGATCCCATCGTTGACTCTGCACGGCAGTCATCCGAATCTCGACCAACGTCCGCGCGAACTTCTACAAATGGGCTACCGCCCCGCCTGGGCCGGGCCGATCCAACCGGTCGAGGAATGGGACGCCGAACTTGTTGCCAACGCTCCGGCCATCGCGAAACCATTTCTGCAAAGTCTCAACACCACCGGCGCCGAGTGGGAACAGCAACACAAACCCGCCGGCATGAAAACCGCAGCCCCCGGCATCAACCCCAGCCGCTGGGGCGACTGACGGCGTTGATCCGTCGGTCCACTAAGTCCGTCATGAACCGTTGTGCAGAAGATTCTGCAGTGCGTATTCGTGACGCGGCCACTCAAATTCAGAACCATCTTCGTTCAGCCTTGTAGCGAGTGTTTCAGTCTTTGTGACTGACAGACTCAAGGTTTGTGTCTCAGCTCTCAGACTTTGCGATTCCTGCCGGACAGTTTCTCTGGAATTTCAGACTTTGTAATTGACAGTCTGTTAATTCGCGGGTACTGTGCTAGGCAACTAGTACACTGACTGGGGTGAGACATGATCATTTCGATCGACGCTGCAAGCGGACTGGCGATTTACGATCAGATTGTTCGGCAGATTAAGTTCGCGATTGCCAGCGAAGTGCTCTTGCCGGGCGAGTTGATTCCGTCGGTTCGCGAGATGGCGAAACAGACGGCAGTTAATCCGAACACTGTTTCCCGTGCTTATCGCGAGCTTCAATCCGAAGGGATTCTGGACATTGTCCGCGGGACCGGACTTCAGGTCACGACTGGTGCGGTCAGGAAATGTCGGAAAGATCGGCAGGGGTTGATTCAGGAACGGCTGCGAGCCGTGCTGAAAGAAGCTCAGCAAAGCCAGCTTGAAGTTGACGAGATCCGCCAGCTGATTGATTCAGAGTTGGCCCGGCTGAACGGAAAGGGGACTGCAGAATGAACGCCGTCTTTGAACTGAAGAATGTGACGAAACAGTTCGGCCGCCAGGTGGCGCTCGATAATGTCTCGCTCGTCGGCGAGCGAGGGACCGTTGTTGCTCTGCTGGGCGAAAACGGAGCCGGCAAGACAACCGCTCTGCGAGTTCTACTTGGGTTGCTGGAACCGGACGGTGGCTCCGGTCGAATCTTCGGACTCGACAGCTGGATTCATGGTCAGGAAATTCGCCGTCGCATCGGCTACGTCCCTGACAAGCCGACGCTTTACGAATGGATGACTGTCGACGAAATCGGCTGGTACTGCGGCGGTTTTTACGACAAGTCGTTTGTCGAGAATTACCGTCGGATGATCTGTGAATTCGGTCTGCCTCTCAAAAAACGCATCAGCACAATGTCCAAAGGGATGAAGGCGAAAGTCGGGCTGGCGTTGTCGATCTCGCACGATCCGGAGTTACTGATCCTCGACGAGCCAACGTCAGGCCTCGATCCAATCGTTCGGCGCGAATTTCTGGAAAGCATGGTGGACGTGGCGGCGACCGACCGTACCGTCCTGCTTTCCAGTCATCAGATTCCCGAAGTGGAGCGAGTCGCCGACGTTGTCTGCATCGTCAAGCACGGCAGGATTGAGATTGTCGAAAAGCTGGACGAACTCAAATCGAGTCTCAGCGAATTGACCGTCACTCTGCGAAACGGTGCCACAGAAATTCCGAAGCCGCCGGGCGAGCTGATTCACAAGGTCCGGCAGGATCGTCAGTGGAAGCTGCTCGTGCGTCACGCCAGAGATTCTGAGATGACTGAGTTTCAGCAGGGGTCGAATGTCGGAGCCGTTGAAGTCAGACAACCATCGCTGGAAGACATTTATGTTGGCTACATGCAGGGTGAAGTGGAACGAGGTTCCAACTGAGTCCTGAGCGTGCGGGGCCGGACGCGGTGGTGGAACGCCGGCAGCATTTGCCTTGATTCCGCGTCCGGCTTTTTCAGGTTGTTGCGAGTGTTTCCAGACTGACTTTTTCAATGTGTTTGGTGGGTGGCACAGGTTGCTTGCAACCTGTGCGGCGAAGCCGCAAGAGGTAATCACCGTCAGACTTATTTTCTCCTGTCACGCACAGGCTGAATGAAAGTCTGGTGATCAAGCTGGGCATAACAATGAATTCATCAATCGCTCTTAGGCTTCTCTGGAAAGAGTACCGCGTGCAGCGCGGGCTGTGGTTGGCGATGGCTGTTGGCAGTGTCCTGCTTCAGGCTCTGATTGTGTTCCTGGTTGGGAGCGATCAGGAATCGTTCCAGGGGATCGTGCCGGTAGCCTTCATGCTGACGGGCTTTTACGCGATCGGCTCGGGGGCGATCACGTTTGCCATCGAGCGTGAAGAGGGGACGCAGTTGCGACCGGTCATGCTCGGCTGTCCGCCAGGGCTGACCCTCACCGTGAAAACAATCTTCGGCCTCGTCGCGACGGTTCTTTTACTGGGAACGACAATCTGCTCCGGCATGTTGCTTTCTCGTGGCAGCCTGACGCTGCCAGAGAACACTTTTCCGCCTGAAGTTCAAAGAATGATCGTCCCACTGGCACTGTTGTTTGTGGCGTTGCCGTACTTGGGATGTTTGCTCTGGTCGATGTTCTTTTCGCTGCTGACTCGAAAAGTGATCGTCGCACTCGGCCTGGCCGCGGTCGCCATGATTGTTACGTACATGCTCGTTGCAGTTTGCTCGGTTGAAATCGTGCAGAATTCGAAAACCGGCCATTTACGGCAACCTGTTACGGAGGCTCAGGTTTTTCTTCTGGCACTGTTGCCATGCGCTCTGGCTTTGCTGATGCTCGGTTTGAACTACCTGCTCACGCATCGCTGGCTGACTCGTGTCTTCTTCGACCAGACGTCCGCAAAGTCGCCGTCGTTCTTCAAACGCTGGAGATTCCGTCGTTCGGGACTCGACGGAAGCATGGTCGTCGAAATTGGTGTTGAGGACCGAACGGCCTTCGAAGTCGTCAGCCCCGAGGTCGCCGTTCATCAACCACCGCCGCGTATCGGCCTGAGCCTTCTTTACGCAACGTGGCGGCCGAATCTTTGGAGACACCTGAGGTTTCTCCGATGGCGAGAAGCCATTGAAACACGAAAGCTGTATCTCGGATTTCTGCTGGCGACGATGGTTCTCAGTTTCTGGTGCGTCCTGGAAAATAATCACAATACTGGATGGCACGGCGCTGTCGCCTTCCTTGTCCATGCGGCCTGCGTCGCCTGTGGCGCGATGGCCTTCCGAGCCGAACAGGACGAACGAAAAGTTCAACGACTTGCCGACATGGGGCTGCGACCGGCAACGGTCTGGCTGAGCAAGCACCTTGTCTGGTTCCCACGTGCCGCGATCAGCATCGTGGCGATTCTGCTGTGCGTGCTGGTTGTTGGGTCTTCAGATCCTCAATACGGCTCACGGATGCAGATTCAGAAGTTCTTCCACGAGACCTGGTTGAATCTGCAGCTACCGAACGCCCTGCCCAACCATAACTCAGAAGTTCGGCTGGTTGGGCGAGCCATCATTCTCATGCTGACGATGTATGGCATCGGGCAGGTCTGCTCTCAGTTAGTTCGATCGACGATCGTGTCGCTGTTCGTCTCGTTTATTCTGGGACTGGCTGCCTTCGGCTGGGCGGGAGCCTGCTACTGGTTCAACGTTCCGTTCGTCATTT
>JADHNX010000140.1 GCA_016779365.1 Planctomycetaceae bacterium | reverse complement strand
TCGACAGGCTGGCTGCCGAAGGGCGTCGGTTCACTGATGCTCATTCGGTTTCGGCCGTTTGTACGCCGTCGCGATATGCGTTGCTTACCGGGCAATACCCGGTGCGGGCGAACGGTGGCAGAGGCGTTTGGGGACCTGCCCCGATTACCTCGCAGCTGATTGTGGACACTGACAAAACCACGATTGCCGACGTCTTCAAAAGCCGCGGCTACGACACGGCCGTTGTCGGCAAATGGCATCTGGGATTCGGCAGCGAACGGAACACCTGGGAAGAGCCATTGCGGCCTGGTCCGCAGGATCTGGGGTTTGATTACTACTTCGGGATGCCGGTTGTTAACAGCGCTCCTCCTTACGTTTATGTGGAGAATGATCGTGTCGTGGGCAGCGATCCGGATGATCCGCTGGTGTATCTCGGTCGCGGGGCCAAGGGGGCGACTCCGATCACTCCAATCCCGCCAGAGGCTGCGCAACGCAGTCCCAATGCGTTCGGCGGAGCGAAGGAAGCTCACAAGCTGTTCAACGATTACCAGGTCGGAACGACGTTCGCGAAGAAGTCCGTCGAGTGGATTAACGAGCGGAAAGACAAGCCATTCTTTCTGTATCTGGCGACGACCAACATTCATCACCCCTTCACTCCGGCGAAACGGTTTCAGGGCACCAGTCAGTGTGGGCTTTACGGCGACTTCATCCATGAACTCGACTGGATCGTGGGCGAACTTCTTACGTGCCTCGAAGACAACGGCCTGAGCGACAACACGCTCGTCATCTTCACCAGCGACAACGGAGGCATGTTCAACTTCGGCGGGCAGGCCGCATTCAGGTCCGGGCATCGTCAGAACGGTGACCTGCTTGGATTCAAGTTCGGCGTGTGGGAAGGCGGTCACCGCATTCCGATGATCGTCCGCTGGCCGGGGAAGGTGAAAGCCGGCACGACTTCGAACCAGCTGATCGGCAACGTCGACATGCTGGCGACATTTGCGGCGTTAACCGGACAGGAGCTTGATAAGGCTCAGCAGGCTGACAGCGTCAACGTGCTGCCCGCGTTTGTCGATGAGCCAGAGAAACAGATTCGCGACCATCTGGTCCTCGCCCCAAATAAGGGAACGCATCTGTCAGTCCGCAAAGGCAAGTGGATGTATATCCCGGCCCGAGGCAGTGGCGGATTCGGTGGAATGACTCCCAACAGCCATACGTTTGCTGGACCGGCCGCAGCCAGTTTTGTCGGCTCGGTCAACAGCGACATCGTGGACGGAAAGATCAGGAAGGACGCACCGCCCGCTCAGCTTTACGACCTGGAATCGGATGTGAACCAGACAAAGAATGTCCACGACCAACACCCCGACGTTGTGAAGGAACTCACTTCGTTGCTGGCGGGCTACAAGCCGAAGCCAGATCCGAAGAAATCACCAGCAAGGAAGAAAGGTAACCCGGCAAAGAAGACTCCGGCGACTCCGAGTACCCGCAGCGCTTCGTTCGATTTTGAATCCGGAAAGCTGGCTCCGTGGAGAATCATTGAAGGCGAATTCGGCCACATCATTGGCAGTCGGGCTCGATTCTTCCGCGACCTGGGTGAATACAACAAACAGGGTGAGCACTACCTCACAACTCTTGAATCATCGCCGGATGCAGAACGAGGCAAGGATCCTCAGACCGGCGTCATCGTCTCGCCAATGTTTGTGCCCAAGGCCGGCAAAATGACCTTTCGAGTCGGCGGAGGCAGTGGGCCCAAAGTCTATGTCGCACTGTGCACGGAAGACGGTGACGAGGTTCTGTTTGCGCGAGGTATCGACAACCAGGTGATGCAGAAAGCGGAGTGGGATCTGTCACCGTACGCCGGCAAAAAGATGTTCATGAAAGTCGTCGATCAATCCACGACCGGCTGGGGGCACATCACAGCCGACGACTTCCAGTTCGATGGCGAAGTGCTCGACGAGTATCCCTCGGTCCGGCAACCGGAAACTGCACGTTAGCAAGGAACGTCCAAAGCAATTGTATGACCTCAAGAACGACATCGGCGAATCGACGAACGTGATTAAGTCACACCCCGAAGTTGTCAAGAAGCCCAGCCAGTACCTCAAGGACTTTGCGAAGGACATCGCCGATAACAATCGGCCGACCGTGTTCGGTGAAAACTCAAAGCCGTTGCCGAAAGACTCAAAGTGAGCATGTGAGCCACGGATGAAACACGGATCGAACAAGGATGAGATCCGGCGAAAAACAATCCGTGTTTCATCTGTGTTCAATCCGTGGCTGGCAAACAGTACGTGCTGAAGCCGGAGAACAAGGACTTCTGGCGAAGTCCACTACGCAAATAACGGAACCATCATGAAGCAAGTAACAACCGTCTTCACCCTTCTCGCCACGATCAGCGTGTTGCCGTTGCGTCTCGACGCTGCTGAAAAAACCAACATTCTGTTCATCTTCACGGACGACTGGGGATGGGGTGACCTGGGCTGCCACGGGCACCCATATATCAAGACTCCCAACATTGATCGGCTGGCAAAAGAAGGCACTGACTTTTCGCGATTTACCGTGGCCAGCGGAGTGTGTTCGCCCAGTCGTACGGCCGTGATGACGGGACACTTTCCGGCTCGTTACAACATCAACGGCCATTTCGCGTGGGCGCCGAGCAATGCGGAACGAGGCATGCCGGACTGGCTTCATCCGGAAACGCCGACGCTGCCAAAGATGCTGCAAACCGCCGGATACGCGACGGCTCATTTCGGCAAGTGGCATCTGGCGAACAACATGATTCCCGATTCGCCGCTGCCGTCCGACTATGGTTACGACGAATACGGAGCCTTCAATTGCGCCGGCGAACAGATGCCGGTTCACGATGATGCGAGTCGAGCGATTGCGTTCATCGAAAAGAATGCCGCGGTGAAGAAACCGTTCTTCATCAACCTGTGGATGCACGAACCGCACACACCGTTTCATACGCTGCCCGAATACCGGCGACGATTTCCGGACCTCAAAGATACCGACAACGTTTACGCGTCTGTTCTGTCGCACGCCGACGATCGGATCGGTGAACTGCTGGACGCGCTGGATCGGTTGAAGCTGGCGAACAACACGCTGGTGGTGTTCAGTTCGGACAACGGACCGGCCGGTAGTGGTCGAGGCGGCAGGCTGACGACCATGTACGATTCGGCGACGGGCGAAGGCTTCGGCATCGGCTGTGCGATGGGTACCACCGGCGGCCGCGACGGGCGCAAGGCGTGCATTCTGCAGGGCGGCATCGGAGTGCCGTTCATTGTTCGCTGGCCCGGAAAAGTCAAAGCGGGAGCCAACGACGACGTGTCGTGGATTTCGGCCGTCGACCTGTTGCCAACCTTCTGCGAAATCGCCGGTGCATCACTGCCGGACGGCTATCAGCCGGACGGAAAGAGCCAGGTGGCAGCTCTGCAGGGTAAGTCGGCTCCAGTGCGCGATAAACCGTTATTCTGGAAAGGTGTCCCTGGCAAACGTGGGCCGTCGTGTTCGGTCCTCGACGGGAAATATCGTCTGCTGACCGACATGAACCTCAAGGTTCTGTCTCTGTTTGACGTGACGGTGGATCCACTCGAGAAAAACGACCTCAAGGAGTCGCAAGCCGAAGTGGTTGAGAAGCTGCTGTCGAAACTCAGGACCTGGCATGCTTCGTTACCGACCGAACCGGACTCCAGATGCTTCTCAAAATATCGTGACAAAGATGCTGGCCCCGCGCCGGAGGGACCTGAGGGCAAAAAGCCGGCGTTCAGGTTCGATCCGTCTCGGTAGCGAATGCACCAAGTCTCGTAAGACGACTGGTGTATGGAACAGGTGTTATTGAAAGAACGTAAATGTCGGAACAACCAATATCCATGATGAAATATCTGCTGTGCCTTGGGCTTCTGGCCATTCCGAGTGTCGGAGTTGCTGGCGACCTGTACGTGAGCCCAACCGGCAACGACGCAAACATCGGGACGCGTGACAAACCGCTCGCTTCGCTCGCAGCGGCGCGGGATGCGGTTCGTAAGTTGGCCGGAAGAGAAGCTGTAACCGTGCATGTGGCGGATGGAGTTTACTATCTGCCTGAGACGCTTGAGTTCACTGCGGCGGATTCCGGAACGGCTGAGCATCCGGTTGTTTACCACGCGGAGAACGAAGGTGGAGCGGTTCTGAGTGGCGGGATGCGACTCAAGCTCGAATGGAGGGCTTACAGGAACGGTATCTATACGGCGCAGACGCCCGACGGGTTGGTGATCGATCAGCTGTTCATTGATGGCCGCAACCAGCGCATGGCGCGCTATCCCAACTACGACGCCTCGAAGAAGGCGCAGCCTTACCAGGGATTCGCTGCGGATGCGTTTTCGAAGGAACGCGCGGCGAGCTGGGCAGATCCGACCGGCGGTTATATCCATGCCATGCATCGGGCCGGTTGGGGAGGCTATCACTACCTCATCACCGGAAAGGGCGATGATGGCGAGGTGACCTACGAAGGCGGTTGGCAGAACAATCGCAGAATGGGAATGCACAAAGACCATCGCATGGTCGAGAACATCTTCGAAGAACTCGATGCCCCCGGTGAGTGGTTTCACAACGCGAAGACGTCAACGCTCTACTACAAGCCCGATCCCGGTACTGATCTCTCAAAGGTAAAGGTCGAGGTGGTTCGTCTCCGGCATCTGGTCGAGTTTCAGGGTTCGGAGAAAGCACCCGTCGGATTCATCACCCTGCAGGGATTCACGGTGCGGCATGCTGCGCGCACTTTCATGGACTGCAAAGAGCTGTTGCTCCGTTCGGACTGGGCGATTTATCGCGGCGGAGCTTTGATGCTGATGGGCACGGAAGACGTCAGCATTCTGGATTGCGAGTTCGATCAGGTCGGCGGCAACGCTGTTTTCGTGAACAACTACAACCGCCGCGTGCTCGTGAAGGGGTGCCATATTCATGATACCGGCGCGAGCGGCGTCTGCTTTGTTGGCGATCCCGATGCCGTTCGTAATCCGCTGTTCGAGTACGGTCAGAAGAATGATATGGCGACAATCGACCGAACACCGGGTCCAAAGACGAATAACTATCCGGCACAGTCCGCGGTGGAAGACTGTCTGATTCACGGCATCGGCCGCGTTGAGCGTCAGCCTGCCGGTGTGCAGATCGAAATGGCTTCAGAGATCACGGTGCGAGACTGCTCGGTGTACGACACGGCCCGGGCCGGAATCAACATCGGCGACGGAGCGTGGGGCGGGCATCTGATCGAGCGTTGCGATGTGTTTGATACCGTGCTGGAGACTCACGACCACGGCTCATTCAATTCCTGGGGACGCGATCGTTATTGGCGTTCCGATCATCTGACGGCTTCGCAGAAGGCCGTCGATGCCGAGCCGAATCTGCCGTTCCTCGACGCGATGAAGACGACGGTCATCCGCGACAGTCGCTGGCGCTGTGATCATGGCTGGGATATCGACCTCGACGATGGCTCCAGCAATTACGACATCTACAACAACCTGCTGCTCAACAAAGGGCTGAAACTGCGCGAAGGATTCCGCCGACACGCGTGGAACAACGTGATGCCGATCGGAACGCTGCATCCGCACGTGTGGTTTCAACGCAGTAGGGATCAGGTGCACGCGAATATCATGACGGAGCGATACCACACCGCCCGCATGAATGAACCGTACACCGACGGCACGATGGTCGACCGCAATCTGTTTGACTCGTCAGACAGCAATATTCTCGCCCATGCCGCGAAGCTCGGTTGGGACGAAAACTCCGTTCTTGCAGAACCGATGTACGTGGATCCTGAGAACGGAGACTTCAGAGTTAAAGAGGGCTCGCCCGCAATCAAGCTGGGCTTCAAGAACTTTCCGATGGACCAGTTCGGTGTGAAGAAGCCCGCATTGAAGGCGATCGCTCGGACGCCGGAAATCCCTTCGCTGGAAGGATCCAAAACTCCAGAGGCGGTTACCGCCCCGCCGATGAAGTTGGTCTGGCTTGGTGCCACGCTGAAGGATTTGAAGGGCGAGGACTTTTCCGCTTTCGGCGTCAGTAAGGAAGCCGGTGGGGTCGCTCTCGTTGACGTTCCAAAGGCATCCGCGGCCGAGAATGCTGGTCTGAAAGTTGGCGATCTGATTCAGGGCGTGGGTCGCTCAACGGTGTCAAATGGCGAGCAGTTATTCCGAGTACTCTCTGGCATCACATCCGACTCGCTGAAACTGAAGGTCGTACGAAACCAGAAAACAGTGGAGCTGTCAGCCACGCCGGAATCCGTTGTGGTCACCGAATCGGCCGCGAATCCATCGGGCTTCACGAAGCTGCCTGTCCCGAATGCCTCCGGTCTCAAAGTCACCGCGAGTCGAGACACCGTCAACGACCCGCTGACAATACTCACCGACGGCAAACTGAGCCGAGGCTATGGGCCGGTGTTTCCCAACGCTGTTTCCAACGGCGCGTACCGCATGGATCTCGGTGACGTGAAGCCGGTGACGGCGATCACAAGCTGGTCATTTAAGCAGGGTAGCGCTCGCGTCGCTCAGAAGCTGACGATTTACGGGAGCGACTCGCAGACAGATCCCGGGTGGGATTTGAGCAAGTTCACGGCACTCGGCACCATCCACTCCGGTACGAGCGAGTCCGCATACCTCGCAGCGTCTTTGCGCGCAGTGAACAGCAACACGCTTGGAAACTTCCGCTGGATTGTCTGGAGCGTCTCACCGGTTTCTGATCTTGGCGGCGGAGAGAACACGGCCTTTCAGGAACTGGCGGTTGAGATTGAAGGGGATGCTTCGCATCGAGCGATCGGGCTCGTTCCACGGCCAGCCTTTCCCGGAGAGAAGACCGATTTCCGAGGCTATGACCGCTATGACCGGATTAAGACGTCCGCGGGCCACTTTTCGGTTGTCTGCCCGAAGGAGCCCGCACCAGGGAAACCGTGGCTGTGGAGAAGCCTGTTCTGGGAAGCGATCAGGAAGGTCAGCGATGCGGATCTGAAGCTGGTCGACGAGGGGTATCACGTCGTTCTCGCTCACGGCGATGTTGCGGGACATCCCAGCGGCAATGCCAACATCGATGCCGCTTACGAACTGCTGACCACCGAATATGGCTTCTCGAAGAAGTGTGCAAACATGTCGTCGATGAGTCGCGGAACGTTGTCGCTTTTCCGCTGGGCTTCGGCCAATCCGGAAAAGGTGGACAGCATCTATGTGGATAACGGCGTCTGCAACGTGCTCAGTTGGCCTGCCGGCAAGCTTGTGCCCGGCAGTGGTTCGCAGGCTTCGGGCGCTCCGTCGTCGTGGGAAGACTTCAAGAGAAAGTTCGGCTACGCGACTGATGAAGAGGCGATCAAAACGAAGGAGAGCCCGATCGATCAACTGGAACCGTTAGCCAAAGCCGGCGTGCCGATTCTGATGGTCTGCGGAAACAAAGACACCGCCGTTCCCTACGAAGAGAACGACGCCGTCATGGAGCAGCGTTACAAAGCGCTCGGCGGTTCCATCAAAGTGATCGTGGAGGACAAAGGGCACTCGCACGGAATGAACGATCCGACGCCGGTTCTCAACTTCATCCGCGAGCACACCACTGTCCCGACAAACCAGACGTCCGCCTCATTGAGCGGAGAGAAGTGGATTATCGACAGTCAGAGCGATTGGCTGGCTGCGACAGCCGATCACGCACATCTGAAATTCACAGACGGCCTGGCTACGCCAACGGCAAGAGAAGCGACGTTTCGCAGCGTACTGATCACCTCGGAAAAGAAACGCACAGCGGAGTCGCTAACCATCGACCAGTCACCTGTCTGGCATAACTGGGAGCCGATTCCGAATCTCGGCCCAGCCAATCTTGGTGATGCACCAGTCATGCTGACGGTCGGTCCGGAAAACTACTGGATGTTTGGAAGATATGGTGGTTCGCAAAAGAAGCAGGGCTTCCAGTCTAAGGCCGCTGAACTGGATGGTTTTGATGTCCCTCTGAAGACAACCCCGTTTCCAAACCAGTACGACGCACCCGGCGGACTGAAGAAGGGGCTCGGCGGATATCACGCCTGGCAGAGTCGGGACATGATCAGCTGGGTGCATCACGGACCGGTCACCGAAGCGTTCTCAAGCTGGGTGACCACCGCCGAATACGCCGATGGAAAACTCTATCTCTATTACGACTATCCCAACGACCAGGACCCGCATCTCTACATCGATGACGATCTCACCGATGGCCTGCCGGGCGAGAACAAGGGCATGGCGTTCAAGGATCCGTCACACGGTTCGGACTGCGCCTTCATTCGGGATCTCAAAGGGAACTTCCATGTCATCTATGAAGACTGGAGTCCAATTGACGCCAGCACGCATTCCTGGGACTCACCTCTGGCGGGACATGCCGTTAGTAGAACCGGATTGGGCGACTTCAGGATTCTGCCGCCGGCCGTTGATGTTAGAACAAAACCCACTGGCAGGTTTGGCGAATATCCCCATCCCCACTGGCACGCTACTGATCCGAAGAACTATCCCGGCAAGCCTGCTCCCGTTGACGTTCCGATGCATCGAATCAAAAAGGGAGAAGTCCGATCGTTCGCAAAATATGAGATCCATGAACCGGAACAGGACGCCTTCGGCGACTGGGCCTCGATCTGTATCGGCGGGCAATACTACCTGTTCGCAGACTACCACCCCGCAAAGAGCGGCATCCGTGTGGGCTGGTTCACCTCTTCCAGTCTCGACAAGCCATTCACGTTCTGTGGTGAGATCGGCAAGGGCCATCCCGATCCGGACATCATGTTCGCCGAGGGCAAGTTCTATTTGGCAACCCAGATGTCGACGGACTACGTCAGTCCTGGTCCGTGGGTAGAAACCGTCGAAGCCCGCGTCGGAGTCGATACCGACAAAGACGAAAAGATCGACCAGTGGACCGACTGGACGGAAGTCAAAGAGAGCTACGACTACATCAAGGGCTTCTCGAAGCAGATCGCAAAAACGCCAGCCAAGATGGTTCTCTCGAAGCTGTCGGCAGGCCATGGATTCCTGGTTCAGTTGCGTCTGACCGATTCCACCGAGAACAGATCGAAGCCGATCATCGAACGAATGTCGTTGTCATTCGCAGACTGAGCCACTTTGGGTGATGCGGCGACCGAACAGTTCTGAGGAGACCGCCCACAAGAGGGCTGTCCCCAACTTCGTGCTGGTCTCCGCAAGAACACCCCTCAACCTCAATGAACTCATCCCCCAACTCGGCTTCCCTACCTTTGAGGTGCCGATTGTCAGTTTGCGGGTTAAAACCGGCCACGTTTTCGCGGGTTAGAATCGGCCAGTGTTCTTGAGGTTTGTGGGTTATTTACTGGTGTTCTTCGTGGCTTTTGTGTTGCGACCCGGTTTGCGGGTTTGGCCGGTTTTGGAT
>JADHNX010000002.1 GCA_016779365.1 Planctomycetaceae bacterium | reverse complement strand
GCTGGTGCTGGACCAGGCGCGGGGCGGATTGAGCGCGCCGCCATCGAGTGTCTTGCCATCCCGTTTGCCGCTGGAGGTGCGCATGACCATTTTGAGATGCTGCTGCTCATTGACGACGGCGATCTGGCCTTCGTGAAGGAAGATCGCGCCGGGCTTTTCCTGCGGCACATAACCGCCGAGATGCCAGTCAAGCAGGCTGGTGCTACGCAGGACAAACTGCTCCTGCTGGCCGAGCGGATCGGCACGCTTCGTATTTCGATGCGCGGGCAGCAGATAGACCGGCTGGCCGTTTTCGATGATGCGCTGGATTTCACCGAGGATGACGAGCGGCCCCGTGTAGTGCATGGCCAGTTCCACGGGATTCCACGAGCGTCCACCATCGCCACTGTAGGCTGCGGCGAGATGCGAGTCCTCGCTGTCGGCATAGTTCAGCGGGCAGCGCATGGCAAAGCACCACAGCACTTCCTGCCCCGGCGGATGGTAGAGCACTGCGTTGCAGTAGCCGAACTGCATCGCGCCATGCCGCTGCTCGTGGTCAAAGATCGTGCTCGGGATGCTCCATGAGTCGCCATCGTTGCTGGAAACGATGGCGTCGATGCTGCCCATATCGGTCTTTCCCGCGATGCCCTTCTGATAAGCCACGACAAGGTGCTTCTCCTTCCACAAGGCGATGGTGGGCTGGCCAAGCAAGGAAGCGCGCGGCTCCTGGTCGGCCGTGCGGACGACACGCAAGTCGCGGACATCGCCGGTGGTTGGGGCGTTCGTGACTTCGTCTTTGGCGTGCAGCGCGCCGAGCGGAGCGAGCAGCAGGGCGATGAGGAGTGTGAGGGTAGGTTTCATGGAATTGGTTCCGAGGATTGAGCGTAATCGTCTCACTGCAGTTCCTCGAGGGTCAGAAAGCAGGAGAACTCATACGAATCGAATTCGCCGGCATCGTTCGCTGGCCAGGCGCGCGGCCATGATTCCGCAGGATTGAGTTTGATGGCTTTGCTGTCCCACCGCCCGCGATCCGTTTGGAAATCACTCGACCCTGACCGTTCTTCGAAGTAGGCGACTTCCACGTTCCCGCCGGAACTCTTCCAGGCGAGCCAGATCGGCGTGTTGGCGGGGATGCGAATTCCCTTGGCGTGTTCGAGCGTGTTCCAGCCGGTCTGTCCTTTGGGTGTCTGCCCAAAATCGGTCAGCAGCTTTGCCGGCGAACCGGCATGCGGTCCGCCCTCGAGCTGACCGCCTGCGTAGACCGCGAGTCGGACCGAACCACCATCGTTGACGGGAAGCAGGATCGAGACAGCCTTCAGCAGCGTCTCGTGATCCGGCGACATGCCGCCCAACGCCCGTGCATGATTCGCTTTCGTCGTGAAATCCGCCGAATCCGGCTTACCCCAGCGCGTCGTTCCCGAGGGCAGTTTTGGCAGACCGACGGGTTCGGGGCGGAACGCGGCACTGTCGAACGTGACGGAGCCCGATTGGGTCGTGATAGTGATTTTGCCGCTGCCGTATACCGACTTCATCGGGCCGCAGTCATGAAGCATCTTTGGTGGATGAGCGCGCGGTTCGCCGTTGATTGCAATACTCATGTTCGTCAGGTCAACCGAGACGCGATCGCCGCTCATGGTGACTGCGTTGACCTTCTCATTAGAACGCTCCGGGATGGTAAGTGCTGCGACGAACTCTTCTGGACTGGAAAACGTGTCGAGGTCAGAGACCTGTAACACGTGATAGTCATCGCCTAATGCGAAATGCGCACACAACCCTTTGCCAACCTGATAGACATTCCACTCTCCAACTCGCTCCGCCTTCGCACCGCCGTCTTCAAACAACGTGCCCTGACCCAGCAGCCAGTTTTCGTGCTGGACCACGCGCCCGCGAGCTTCTCGTCGGCGTTTGTGAGGGGGAACGCCGGGCACGATCGTTTCCACGCGCAAGGCCTGAGATGGATCGGCTCCGAAGATGACGCTGTTGTATCGGCACTGATGAATCCACCCGTCGGAATGCACCGAGCCCATCGAGACATGCGGCGTGTTGTAGTAATGGAGCGCTGCCGGCATCCACTTCTGCGTCTTCCACAACTCATCACCGGGCCAACCGAGATAACGCCGCCCTTGATAGATTAGAGGAGTAGTGGACTTCGCCAGAAGTCCCTGCCGCTGGGATTTCTGGCGAAATCCACTACGTCGAGTCCGCGCTTCGTCCGCCAACGGAACTCTTTCGTAGCGGTGGCTTCCAGCCGCCGTCCGTTCTCGATTAGTCGGCCTTTGGCCGACTGGCGGCGGCTGGAAGCCACCGCTACGGGAAAGTGCCAGCGCCTGCACCACCGGATGTGGAACGAACTGGCTACAGGCGAAGAACATCCCCTCGTCCTGTTTCAGTCGTGGTTCGTTGCCGCTCGCGATGTAGATACCTGCTGGCTCCAGCCCGGGCACTCGCGCGGTCTCGAAATTAAACCGCGGTTCGCCCATTTCCAGCGCCAGCCATACGGTGGGTAGGAACCCGTCGTAACGCGCATCGGTCAGATAGGCGACTTTGCGGGCGGTCAGGGAATGATTTACGTCGGCGGTGCGGCAGCGGAGCGATGGTCCGCCGAGGTAGCCGTTGACACTGAGCAGAGCCCGCTCGGCCAGCATGATATTCAGCAAATCCTGAGCAGCTTTCCGGAGCGCCAGATCGGGAGCATGATCGACCAGGATGATGAGCGGATTCGAGAAGTGGTACTGGTAACACTTCGAGTTCCACTCCACAAAGCCGCGTTCCATGCGATGCGCGATGAACTTCTTGATCTCGCGAATCTGCACGCTGCCATCCCCACCCCGGTACTGCTCGCCGAACAGGGCGAGGGTCAGGTACATCAGGTCGTGGTTCTCGGTGAACCCCGGCGGCCAGTGAGCGCGGTCGGCGAGGTGCTTCTTGCTGGTGGGCCATGTCTCGACAAACCGGATGATGTGCTTCTCGGCCGCATCAGAGAGACGCGGCGAGTCGCGGAAATCGAGCAGCGTGCGCAGGAAGCGGATCAGGTAGATGTCATTGTCCCCGCCCGGTGGCGTGAACGACTCGAAGTACTCGTTCGCCTTGGCAACATCGCGGTTCAGAACCAGTCGCGCATGATTGAGCCCCCACCGCCGACCGTCGCGCGGGTCCATGGTCGGTTCAAGCTTGCCAAAATTCTCGACGATCCAGTGGAGATACTCAGAACGCCGGGTGGAGATTTCCTGAGCCCAGTCGTCGGATGCCGCAACCGGCTTATCAGCAGCATGCAGCGCGGCCAGCGGCGCGAGCAGCAGAGCAATGAAGAACGTGAGGCTGTGTTTCATGTGGTCTTCCATAATTCAGCGAATCCAGATGCCCTTGCCCGTGCCGCCTTTGAGCGTGGTTTTCGGGTAGTCCGGGTTGAGTTCTTGTTCGATCACTCCTTCCGGCCTTTCAGCCGAAACCGATACTGCACAATCTCGGCGTTCCCATGGAGTCCCTTGCCGCGATAGGAAAGATAGACAAACCAACCGGTCGTCGGATCGTATTCGAGATCGCCGTAGCCACCGTCCGGGTAGAACTCGTCGATCGGTTTGCCGCCGAGCATATTCCATGACTCGCCGCGGTCGGTCGAAAGGTAGATCGCATTGGCGCGTGGAAACTTCTTGCCCGCTTTCGGAGTGGTATTGCCGACGCCGATCAGAGTGTCGTCGGTCCACCATTCGGCCTCGCCTTTCAAATGCGCCAGTGTCCAGATGCGAGGACGATCCCACACGCCGGTTTGCGGCAGCGCGTCTTTCCAGCGTTGCCAGGTTTTGCCGCGATCTTCGGAATGGGTTTGCAGGACGAAACGCCGACCGGGGCCGTCTGAACCGACACTGACGATCCGGTCGCCGCCGACATACTCAAACCCCTTCTCGACGGAGTTGTGTTCCGGCACATTGACCTGCTCGCTGGCGACCCGCCACGACGCTCCGTTGTCCGGCGACTGGATGAACCGGCATCGCCAGCGTTGCTTGCCACCGACGTATTGGCGCAGGCTGGTGTAGATCTTGCCGTCAATCGTGGTGTGGTCGTCCGTGGCATAACAGTGATCGTCGTTCTCGATCCCAACGAAATCGACCTGGCGCAGTTGGTTCCACGTTTGACCGCCGTCGGCGGAATCCGTCTGCCACGTGCCTTTGCCCTCACGGTGATCGCGTCCCGTCGTCCGCCAGACATGAAGGATGATCCGGCCAGTCGGAGCGACGTAGAGATAGGGCTCGAACGCGTCGTCGCCTTCAAACGACACGGGGAAGCCGGGAACCGGCGAGCCATCGAGCGCGTGATCCGCCTCGGACCAGTTCTGCCCTCCGTCGTTGGAGAACCGCACATGAATCACGCCGTCCGCCCCAGTGTGTCTCGAAGCGCCGCGATAGCAGAGAACCAGCGTCCCTTCGCCAGTCCGCTCCACGGTCGCCCGGCCAAACCAGCGACCCTCCTCTTTGGCGACGACGCGCGTTTCGAGATCAGCGATTTCGACCGACTGCCCATTTGCGACAGTTGCTGATGCGAGCAGCAGGGCGGTGATAAGTGTGAGGGTGGTTTTCATGGTTCGTTGGGTTTCTTGGCTTCGTTCCCGGCGCTCGGTGCCGGGTGATGATAAAGCGGACACAACGGACAGGACGCGAGGCTTGTTCATTTGAGTTCTCCCACGGTGTCGGTGAAGCCGGTGTAGCCGGGGCCGCCGCCGGCGACGTAACCGTCGCTGCGGCCAGTGGCGTCGCGGCTGACCCAGAAGGCGTAGAGGCTGCCGCGGCGCAAAGTGAAACGGAGGCACACCGGCTTGCCTGCGAGGGCGGAAAGGTCTGTGGTGCCTTTCCAGGAGACAGGGGCAAGGGTTTTGTCGACGGCGGCGGGAACGCAGTTGGCGAGCGTGAAGGGTTCGATGGCTTTTCCGTCCTCGCCGATCACCTCAACTTTCAGTTCGCCCCGCGGGCAGTCGACGTTGACGAACAGGTGCTTGCCGGAGAAGGTCAACAGGCGCGTAGTGACCTGGCCGGTGGAGGCGCCCGCGTCAAGCGAGGCGAAGCCGTCGCGGCGCAAGGTTGAGAACCCGACGCAGTTCGGGTCATACATGCTGCCGAAGTTGACCTTGCCGTCTTTCCTGATCGCGCCGTCCATGTCGCCGCGGCAGCCCGAGTGGTAAAAATAGAGCTTGTCGCCGACTATCGCGCAGATGTTGCCGCCGCTTTCGACAAAGCCGCGGTCCCAGGTGTCCTTGCGACTGGCGGGAATATGCGCGCGGCGGTCGGGACGCGCCCAGTGGAAGCCGTCGCGGCTGTAGCCGAACGAGATCTCGTTCAGCTTGGGCAGGCCCATTCGCTCGCAGCGGTCATTCTCCGGCCCGCGGTGGAGCTCGAAGAAGCCGAGCATCAGGCTCTCGTAGGCGACGGCGTCGAGGTTGTAGAGCTGCGTCTTGTGCTTGTAGCCGGGTTCGGGCGCATCCAGGCGGTCAGCGGCGGCCCACGGCACGGGGTCGGCGGGCGTCCATCCGGCTCCGGCCAGGAAGTTGGCGCACTCCCAATAGTTGCGCGTGCGGCCGCGGAAGGAGGAGCGGAGGCTGTAGACCCATTTTTTGCGGAAGGGGTTGTAGAACATCGAGCTGCGGTCGCCGGTCGGTCCGGTGGCGACATGGTTGGTCCAATGGACGCCGTCGGGCGAGGTGAAGCTGTGCGCGGGCTGCGTGCCGCCGGGGTTGGTCGCGAACAGCTTGAAGCGCTGCTGCGGATCGGCAGCCTCCCAGTCCGGGACGATGCCATAGGAGTCCGGCTGGAAGCCGGCGGGCAGCGCCTGGTTCGAGCCTGGGCTGATGTCGAAGGCCGGGCGTGTCCAGGTGAGGCCGTCTTTGCTGGTGGCGAGGGCGATGGTGCCGCGGAAATAGGTGCCCGCCTGATACCACATGTAGAATAGCTGCTTCTCGGGGTTCCACCAGACGCACGGCCGACAGGTGCCGCCGATGATGCCGGTCTGGCGCTCGAGGGCGGTTTCGGCTTTCAGGATCGGATTGCCCGCGTATTTCTCGGGCAAGTGATACATCTGGAGCAGGTCGGTCTTCTCGATCAGGAAGTCGTCCACAAAGAGCTGGCGGCCGGTGTCGATGCAGATGACCTTCGGGGGATGGTCGAGGTAGGGCACGGGCATGGGATCGTCCGACCGGGTGTCGATGTCCTGGGGCGGCCACTCTTCGGGAAGCTGAATGCCGTTGTAGAGCCTTTCGCCTGCGTTTTGCGTCCAGGGGGTTTTCACGATAGCCTTTGCGGTGATTTTTTCGAAACCGAGCACAATGCACCACTTGCCCAGCTTGAGGGTCTCTCCCGCCGCGAGGGTTTTGCGGTAGAGCTGGACGCGCTCATGGGCGTTGGTGCCGAAGAGCTGGAACGAGGCGGGCTCGGAAATCCGTTCGAAGCCGTATTTCGCAAGGCTGGCCGCAAGGGACGTGGCGCCGGGAACGTCAGGCGGAGTGAGGGCCGTGATCGTGCCGGGCTCGGTGCAGCGCACGCGCACGCCGTCGATGCTGGTCCGGAGAAAGGACTGGCCCTTGAGCGCGGCCGGAGGTTCTGCCAGCGTGTAGGGGCGGTCAGTGAAGAGGCGGGCGCCGCGCTCGAAGGCCGCGGTTTCACAGGTGTCGGTGTCGCGATGGACGACCTCGAGAACGGGTCCCGGGGGGGCACTCCCTTCGGCGGCTGCCTTCTTGGGGGACGGAGCATCCGCAGCTTGCAGTGAGGTCAGCGGCGCGAGCAGGAGGGCGGTGAGAAGTGTGAGGATGTGTTTCATAAGTAGGTTCCGGCTTCTTTCACTTGCTCGTTACTTGCAGGGATGTGATTGGAATAACCGCCAGCTCGCATTGTCTGCGGCCACTGAGTCCGGCCGTGTAGAGCACGAACAAGCGGCCGTCATGCTCGATGGCGCAGGGATAATGCGACGCGGTCGGGCGGTCGGGCGTGTTGTGGTTCTGCACGCACCAGGTCTTCGCCAGTTCGGACTCGCCGGGCCGGCTCACACCAATCACGAGTGTTTCGCGGCTGTTGAAGCCTTTCTCGCCTTCCTTGGGCTGATTGAAGACAAGGTAGCGCTGCCCTGTGGAAAGATGGCCAGCATACAGCTTCGAGGTGGAGGCGGTGAATGCGTGATCCTTCACCGCGCTCCAGGTGCGGCCGTAGTCGTGACTGGCAAACACAAACGGCACCGCGCCCGTGTTGTTGCGCGTGATTGCAAGCAACTCGTTACCTTCCACCCAGACGGTGGTTTCGGGGCAATGCGCTTTGGAAAGTTCCTCCGCCTGCAATCGCACGATCTGCCAGCGGTCAGTGAGGTCATCGCCCTTGCTGATGGCTACGGCCGGGATGAAGGGCTTCACGCCGAACCGGCTCGCCACCCGGCCCGCCATGATCCAGTTGCCATCGGCCATCTTCAATGGTTGGCAAAGCGGCAGGAATAGATCAGCGATGTCGCGGCGTGGCTGCCAGCGGTTGGTCGCCTCATCGAGCGCATAAACCGCGCAGGTGGTGATGAGATCGTGCCCTTTCATCTTGCCGACGAAGGCGTGGAGCACGCCGCCATGTGAGAGCAGTTGTGCGGGCACGTAGTAGGTTCCGCCACGGCTCGTGTCCTCGGCGATGACTTCCAGGGCGGACCACGTCTTGCCGCCGTCCTTCGAGCGACGGCAGCGGATGAGCGACTCGCCGACGATTTCCTGCTCCGGGCAGTTATACCAGGCGGCAAAAAGCTCGGCTTTATGAAACTCGATGGCCGGGTCGTGCAGGAATTTGTATTGATCCGAATCGCTGCGCTCAACGCGCACATGCTGGATGCCGTCCGGAAAGGGCAGATCGTCCGGAGAACTCGCCACAGCGGCATGCAGCGCGACCAGTAGCCCGAGCGATGAGAGTAGAAGCCCCAAGCAAACAGCTTTCATATTCGTGGTCCTGTTGTCGGCGACTAGCGTGTTTTCCCGAGGAGCTTGGTGATGTCGCGGCCGTTGAGCAGCCAGCTCAGGTTGAACGAGACCACTTGAACCGCTTCGTGGCACCCTTTCGGGCCGCCTTCGAAAAGGAGATAGATCTTGCCCTGGCTTGGCGTCCCGTTCCGGCCCACGCCGAGATTGGAGTAGGCGCTGGGGCCGTCGTAGACGAGCCGCTTGACCGGCCAGGTGCGGCCGCCGTCGAAGCTGGCCCAGACGGTCGCTTTCTCGCGGCCCGTTGCGATGGACGCGCCGACTTGCTTGGGCATCACGCCGGCGTCGGTGTCCACGTTGCTGTAGAGCAGGATGTCGTGGCCGGCGACCGGCAGGCGGATCATGCCGCCCATCAGGCCGTAGGACGTGCCGCGCGCGCCGTCGGGCAGGTCGGGGCTGCGGTAGGCGCCGATCCAGAGGTCGCCGCCATCGTCGCTGTGGGCCATGAAGCGGTTGCCACGGCTCATGTGCTCGCGGGAGTTGTAGAGAATGCTGCCGTCGGACAGCTCGGCCAGCGCCGCCTCGCCGGTGCCGAGCACGGGGAAGGGCTTGCTGGTCTGCCAGACTGCGCCGCCATCGTCGCTGTAGAGCGCGGTGCTGTAGTGGTAAGGCCGCCACTCGACGGCGTTGGAACTCTGCGGCCCCATGACCCGCGCCGGCATGAGGAGCCGGCCCTGGTGCTTGCCGAACGCGAGCGTGATGCCGCACTGCATGGCCGCCACGCCCTCGGTCTTCGGGATGTTCCCGAATCCATCGGGCCGCACCTGCACGCTCTCGCGCGTCCAGGTCGCGCCCGAATCGCGACTGCGGAAGAGCCAGCCGGCGGCCGGATTGACGTAAAGGATGTCGCCCTTCGCCTCGTCCACGAGCGCGCGGCCGCCTTTGGCGTCGGGAGCGATCTCGATGTCGGCGTCCCAAGTCTTGCCGCCGTCGCGGCTGCGCCGACAATTGCCGCCACCGGGCGACTGAAACGTCACCACCGTGCCGTCTTTCGCAGTGAGGACTCCGCCCCAACCGCCGCGATTCTCCCAAAGCTGCTGCATGGGAACAAAGAGCGGCTCTCCCAAGAACTCTTCCAAGCGGGACGCGACGGCATAACCAACGCCAGCGCCGTCAGTCTGTGATGACTGCGCATGCAGCACCGCAAACGGCGAGAGCAGCAGCGTGGTGAGGATGGTGAGGGTGAGTTTCATGGTTGTTCCTTTCAGTTCTCGATTAGTCCCATTGTCTGGCACTTTGCAGTAGGGCAATCTCAAGTCTTTGGAAATTCATCGGCGCGGCCAGCGGCGCGAGCAGCAGAGTAGTGAGGATGATGAGTGTTAGTTTCATGGTTGCCGTTCCGTGGTGGTTACTTGGGTTCCCTGGCTGATGTCGCCCCGTCCGGCCCGCCGCGGTTCATGCCGAGTTGCCTGCTTTTGACAATGTTCTTCAGCGACGCGTCTTTGCTGACGAGTTTGCCCGCCTGCACATCATCCTCGCGGAAGTTCGCGAAGAGGATCTCTGCCGCACCGCTGCGGTCGCGATCGTAGTGGACGTAGATGTCGCCGTTCGGAGCCTGTGCGATGTCGGGGTAAGAGACGTTGTTTCGTTCATCGAGCAGCAGGTTGCCGGACCAGGTCTTGCCGTCATCAGTGGAGAGGAACGCGGTGAGTTCTTTGCGACCGTTGGTGGCGTTCGTCATGTCCTGGCCATGGCGGATGAGCAGGAGGTTGCCCGACTGGAGGCGTCGGAAGATGCTCTTGCTGTTGACGTGTGGGAAAGCAGTGGACTGCGGCTGCCACGTTTTGCCGCCGTCGTCGGAGAAGCTCTGCAAGGCTTCCTTCATGCCTCGCGAGAGCATGCGGAGCCGGCCATCCTGAAGTTCGACCACCGAGTGCTCGTTGAAACAACTGTCTTTGAAAATGATCCCGCCGCGATATCGCCAGTGGCTGCCTTCATCATCGGAGACGAAGACATTCGCGCCGCGCACCGCGTCGAGTTCGTGGTAGCAATCGGCAAAGGGCTTGTCGATATGCCAGCGCTCCCACAGCGACACGGGCAGGATCCACTCGCCGTTCTTGCGCACGATGGGTTTGTTCAATGACGCGCCGAAGCCGATGTAAACCGGCTCCGTCCACACGGGCTTCTCCGCATCGGGATCGTCGCAGCGGACAAACCAATTGCTGCAACTGCCGTCGAACATGCCGACCGACTGATGGAAGAACAACCAGAGCCGCCCCTTTGGATCGCACCAGAACGACCCGAGCCGCGTGCCCATCTTCAGCCCATGCGCCTGCGGGTCGATGACGAACACCGGATCATGCCACGACTTGCCCTGGTCATCGCTGTAGCTGGCGAGGAGATACGCATTCGGTCCGTCCTGCCCGCCCGCCCAGCAGGTCCAGAGCCTTCCTTTCGACGTGGACTCCATGCTCGCGGCCATCGCGAAGGGCAGATACTTTTGCCCATAGGCGGGCATCGGATCGAAGATGAGCTTCGGCGTGACGTGGATGCTGTTGAGAAGCTCCTGCGTGACTGTGACGGCGGGTTTCGGCGCGGCAGCGGGCTTCGCTACGGGCAGCGACGGCAGCTTCGCAGAGTAATGCACGGCACGGTCGCGGTTGTCGTCGTAGGCGAAGTGGAGCCACTGCTTGTCTTGGCTGACGAATCCATCGGGGTAGTTCAGGGAACGCCCGGGGCCGTCGCTGGAGTGCTCCACCAACACACGCTGATACGGCCAGGTCTTCATGCCGTCGAAGCTGATCCATAGCGCCAGCGGATGACGTCCCTTCGGATTGGGATTATGCAGTAGCGCCAAGGTATCGCCGCCGAGCGGATACAGCGTGGCCTTCGAGCCGGGGTTGGGAATGTCGGACTTCGCAGCGAACTCCGGCCATGTTTTGCCGCCATCCTTCGATTCGGCGTAGTAAAGCACGCCCCCGAGACCGTCGGCGCGGATGATCATGGCGATGCGGCCGTCGGCGAGTTCCGCGATGTTGTTTTCGGCCCAACCGTGGTAGCGGTCGTCGGGCGTGATGCGGATGTCGCCGTGCTCGGTCCAGGTCTTGCCGCCATCGCTACTGATGAGCACGCCGTTGCGCGGATTGCGGCACGAAGGTGCGTCGAGGTAGTGCTGGAACGGCAGCAGGATGCGGCCGTCTCGCGCCACGATGTGGTTGCGGATGAAGGTGCGCTCATGCAGGCGGCCCGGTGCAGGCTTGGGTTTGCTCCAGGTGCGGCAACTGTCCTCGCTGTGCGTCATCCATTCCTTCCAACCGGCGAACTTCCCGTCGTGCGTGGCAAAGAACAGCGTGCAGCGCCCGGCATGGACCATGAGTTCGCTCGGCACCATGGCGATGGTGTCGCCCTCGCGGGGAAACCCGAAGTCGAGCGGCTGCATCGGGCTCCAGGTCTTGCCCTTGTCATGGCTGCGCGTCAGCAGGACGTGATTCTCCGGCCGCGGCTCCGTGTCGCCGCCGCCGAGCATGACCATGACCCACGAACCATCAGGCATTTCGCGCAGCGTGGTGTCGCAGGCGAGTTTGTTGGGCGTCTTTCCGTCGAAGGGGATGCTGGTGAAATCCTGCTTCGCGTCCTTGGCCGCTTGCGCGGTCCATTCGGCACTTGAGTGGATGGAGGCGGGCAGTTCGGCCGACGAGGGGTTCGGCGCGCTGGCAGGCTTGTCGAGCTTGTTCACCACCTGCTTCAGGCTGACGGCACCGGAGACGTTCTGCCCTGAGGCCACGTCCTCTTCTTTGAATTTCGCGAGCAAGATCTCGCCTGCGCCGCCGCGATCACGATCATAGGTGATCCAGATGAGGCCATCCTTGTCCTGCATGCCATCGGGGTAGGAAACGCCGCCGCGTTCATCGAGCAGCAGACCGTCGTTCCAGGTCTTGCCGTCGTCGGTCGAGATCTGCGCGGTGAGATGGCTGCGGCCTGTGAACTTGTGATGGTTCACGAGCAGCAGGTGGCCCGAGGCCAGGCGTCGGATGAAGAAACGAGAATGCGGCGTGGCGATGGTGGTGGGTTTGCCTTCTGTCCAGGTGCGGCCTTTGTCGGAGGAATGACTTTCCCACAGCACCTTCTCGGTGCGAATGAGCATCCAGAGGCGGCCGTCCTTCAACTCGACGATCATGTTTTCGAGGCCCGCCTTCTCCGTCTTCACCGCGCCATGCAGGTTCCAGGTCTTACCCTCATCAGTAAAGACCGCCGCGCCGAAGACCTGTTTCGGATCGAAGCCCGCCCAGCCCGCCAAGGGCTCCAATGCGTGAACCACTGGCAGGATCCACTCGCCGCTCGAGAGCACGGTCGCTTTGTTCATCCGGAAGCTGAAGGGGCTGTCGAACCCCACGCGAAACTCCGCGCCCCACACCGGGGGCGTGGCATCCGGCGCATCGCAAATGCGCGCGTAGACTCCGTGGCGCGTGCTGTCCTTGACGCTGCGGTTGAAGAGATACCAGAGCCGCCCTTTCGGGTCGATCCACAGGCAGGGGTCATAGCAGCGCGTGCCATCGTTCAGCGGCAGGCCCATCGCCTGCGGCGCGGAGAAGGTCTTGCCACCATCGTCGCTGTGCGAGAGCACGACGGTGTTCAGCGGCTCGGGCTCTTTGGTGCCTCCGGTAAACCACGAGACAAACACACGGCCTTTCGCCGTGCGTTCGAGACCGGGAATCCCCTGCCAGGTGCGTTTGGAGAGATCGATCGTGACCGGTTCGGCGGCGTGGAGCGCGGCAAGCGGCGCGAGCAGGAGGGCGGTGAGGAGCGTGAGTATGTATCTCATGGTTCAGAATTGTTCCTTTCGACTCAGTTCACCAGCGCATCGAGTTGTTCTGCGAGCGCCGGGATTACTTCGGCGGAATCTACGGTTCCCGCCTGGTTCACGGTTTCCAGCGGATCGGTCTGCTGGTCGTAGAGTTCCTGGCCGACGATGTGGCCGGTTTTGAAGTCGCGCCACTCGTGGTAGCTCCAGCGGTCGGTCTTGAGCGCGTAGCCCATCACTTGCGGCAAGGCCTGCGGACCGCCGCCCCAGTAGAGCGCGGGGCGCGGATGCTGCGTGAGCGCGGCGGTCTTCACCTTGGCAGTTGCGTCCTTGAGCACGGGCACGAGGCTGGTACCGTCGAGCTGAGGCGGTGAGGGAAGACCACTGAGGTCCGTGAGCGTAGGAAAGATGTCGATCAATTCGCTGATGGCGCTCGTCTTTGCGCCGCCCTTTCCGATGCCGGGAGCGCTGATGATGAGCGGCACGCGGGCGTCCCATCCGAACAAAGTCATCTTTCCCCACGTGTCGTGCTCGCCGAGGTGAAAGCCATTGTCGCCAATGATGACGACGATGGTGTTGTCGCTCAGTTTCAGTTCATCCAGCGCGTCCAGCACGCGGCCAAACTGCGCGTCGGCGAAACTCATCGCGGCATAGTAGCCGTGGCGGATCTCGCGCTGAGCTTCGTCATCGAGCGTGCGACGATTGTTCGGCTCGCCGAGGATTTCGTGGTTCGCGTGAAAGGCGATCTCAGGCGCGTTGCTCGGGCGCGCAGCGGGATCGATGGCCGGGATGTCCTCGCGGCGATACAGGTCCCAGTAGCGCTTCGGCACCTTGTAAGGCGTGTGTGGTTTGAAGAGGCCCAGTGCGAGAAAGAAGGGCTGCGGCTTCTTCGCGAGCGCCCGCAACTCGGTGATGGCGAGGTTGGCCGACACGGTGTCAAAGCACGCTTCGTCCGGCACGTCGCGATTTTCGCAGAGCGGATCCTTTGCCAGATTCGGCGGCAAGTGAGCGCCGCCGGGCATCGCGAACTCATCTTTCGTCTTACCGCCGGTGCGACGATCCCACACGCTGAGCTTTTTGAAGTGCTCCGGATCGCCGTAGCCGCCCAGCACCTTGCCGATGCTCATGGCGGTGTAGCCGTGTTGCTTGAACCACTGCGGGATCGTCACCGCATCGGGATGCAGGTCGTAGAGATACTTCGTCATGCTCGTAATACCGAGCGAGTCCGGCCGGCGTCCGCTCATGAACGAAGCCCGCGATGGGCCGCAGATCGGCTGCTGGCAGTAAGCCCGCGTGAACACGGTTCCGCGCGCGGCGAGCCGGTCGAGATTGGGCGACTTCGCAATCGGATCGCCATAGCAACCAAGACGGTTGTTCAAATCATCGAAGACCACGAACAGGACATTAGGCTTCTTCGCTACGAAGTCGTCGGCATGCAGCGCGTCCGGCGGTGCGAGCAACAGGGCAATGATGGAAGTGAGGATGTATTTCATGCTCCGCCTGTCAAGACATTGATTGGTTCGGCCTGACTTCATCGGTTTAGACATCCTCAAGCATCGCCTTTGCGTCACCGAATGTTTCCGGACGCACGTCCATCTTGTTCATCATCGAAAGGAACAGACGGCACAGTTGACGTTCGGGTTTTCCGGTGTAATCGAGGGAGCGGCCCCCTTTCATCTTTCCGCCGGCGCCGCCCAGCAGGATCACCGGGAGCTGGTCGTTGTTGTGCAACGCTCCGGCCATCATACTCGAACAGTGCATCAGCATCGTGTTGTCCAGCAGCGTGCGATCGCCTTCCTGAATGGAGTCGAGCTTCCGTGCCAGGTAGGCAAGCTGCTCCATGAAGAACTGATTCACCTTCAGCCAATCCCGGCCGTCACTGTGGGAGAGCAGGTGATGAATCATGTAGTCAATGCCGTGTCCCGCCTGCTCGACGCTGGTGAGATTCGGGAATCGCAACGCGCTGTGGTCGTTGTTCAGCTTGAGCGTCGCCACGCGCGTTGTGTCGGTCTGAAAACCGAGGACGAGAATATCGATCATCAGCCGCATGTGTTCGGCGATATCCTGCGGAATCCCGTCCGCCGGGCGCCCGATGTTCGGTTTGTCGAGAGTTGGCTTCCAACCCTGCAATTCGCCACGTTTGCCGGCACTCGCGATGCGGGTCTCAATTTCGCGAACGCTGTCGAGGTACTCGTCCAGCTTCTGTTGATCTCCGGAACTGATCTTCCGACGCAGGTCTTTCGCATCAGCCAGCACCGCATCCAGTACGCTCTGATCTTCGGGTGACGACGCGTCCTTGAAGAGTCGGTCGAACGCCAGCGCGGGATACAGTTCCAGAGGCGTGGGGGTCGTCGGCGAGCTCCACGAAATGTGCGAGCTGTAAAGCATGCTGTAGTTTTTATGGACAGACGGGTTCGAGGTCTCGCAGGCCAGGACCAGGCTTGGGACTTTGGTGCTGCGGCCATAGGTCTGAGCAATGACCTGATCGAAGCTGGTCCCTGAGCGAATCTCGCCGCCGCTGGCGATCGGGGCGCCGGAGAGCATGTTGCCGGTCTGCGAACTGTGAATGTTTCCCTTACGCGCTTCCTCGTGATAAAGCCCGCGCACGAAGACCAGCCTCTCTCGGAAGTCGGCCAGCGGCTGAAGGACCTGGCCGAGTTCCATATTGCGGCCTTCTCCTTTGGCCCACCATTCCTTCGAGTGAAAGCCGTTGCCGGAGAAGGTCACGCACAATCGGATTGGCGCCTGGCTGGCGACCTTGGATGAGTTCGTCTCGTCGCCCCAGACTCGCAGCGACTCCATCCAGGGGAGCGCCATCGAAACGCCAAGGCCGTGCAGGAATGTTCGCCGTGAGAAGTGATGCTGATTCATGTTGGCTCCGATGAAGGGAGATTCCTTGGTAGTAGGCACACTCCGTGTGCCGTGACGTTTGACGCGGGAAGTCGTCCAGAATTCGGCGGACGGCACACGGAGTGTGCCTGCTACCTTTGCGAGTTGGTGGAAATAGAGTCTCGCCCGCGAATCTCGCGGAACTGAGGGCTAAGAACGATTTGCTCGATCATCTTGCCGACATGACCGCCTTCCGTGGTGGTGAGGTTGTCGATCAGCGGTTGGTCGGACAGTTGCGCGCTTCGTCCCAGTGAGTAGCCGAGTAGCTTGCGGCTGAACTGCCGCAGGAAATCGGCTCGACGCTGGTTGGCCAGATAATCCCGCAAACCGGCCAGGCCTTCGACAGCCGTGCCGTCAAAGGTCACGGACTTCGTGTCGGCCGCCCGCGTTCGACCGATCGCATCGAAGCCTTCGAGCGCGAAACCGAAGGGGTCGATTCGTTTGTGGCAGCCTGCGCAGCGCACGTCGCTGCTGTGGCGTTCGATCAACTGGCGTTCGCTGAGTCCTTCCGGGGCTTCTTCCGGCAACGTCGGAACGCCTTTGGGCGGATTGGGAATCTTGTCGCCAAGCAGCACTTCGCTGATCCACATGCCACGCAGGATGGCGCTTGTGCGTGATGCTCCGGAATGCTTCGCGAGCGTCGCCGAGAAGCCCAGTGCGCCTCCGCGACCGAACGTTCTGAGACCTTCCACCCGCTGCCAGCCGTCTCCCTCAAAGGGGATGCCATAGTGATCGGCGAGCGGCTTGTTGAGGAACGTGTAATCCGCGTCGAGTAGTGTGGACACGCTGCGATCGTTCTGGAAAAGATCGACAAAGAACCGTGTGACTTCCTCCTGCATGTCCGCACGCACTGAGGTGAACGTCGGGAAGTGACGCTCGCTCTTTTCATCGAGTGTGGCCACATCGCGAACATGCAGGTATTGGCAACCGAACTCGGTCGCGAGTCGGCGGACTCGATCGTCCTTGAGCATGCGACGAGCTTGAGCGGCTAAGACCTCGGGATCGCGCAGCTTGCCCGACGCAGCGACCGATCGCAGTTCGTCGTCAGGCAGCGACGACCACAGGAAGTAGCTCAGCCGTGTCGCGAGTTCCCAATCATTGACGGGGCCTGTCTGAGACGCCGGAGTCTCGCTGCGATATAAGAACGCCGGCGAGGTAAGAATTCTTACCAGCATCAAACGGGGCTCGAATTTTCTTAATCCCGCGATCTCTGCTGCGGTCAGTGGCCGCCGCCATGCCTTCTCCGCGAACGCGATCAGCGCTGTCTTCTGAGGTTCGACGGCGGCTTTCTTCTGCTCTTTGAAATTCGCCGCCGCTTCCATGATCGGCTGACGAAGAGGCTCGAACTCGACAACCAGGTCGGGGCGATCCTGCGTCGCGAACTGATAGATCTGCTCAAACGCATTGACCTGCTTGAGCGGCGCTTCGCTGACGAACAACAACTCCGCCCACAATCGGTCAAGTTCTTTCGCCTCCTGTTCCGTGAGGATCAGTCGGCGAAGTTGATCGTCTTCACGGTAGAACAGCGTCAGCGTGACGACTTCATCCACGGGCACGATTCGCATGTAGCACAACGCGATCGGGAAGAGTTTGCGAAACTCCTCGAAGCTCGCCTCGAACCGCTGCTGAGCCGGGCTGCCATCGCCCACGATGATCGGGACACCGGGAACGGCGGTCGAGACCGGTGCTGTGGGCTTCTGTTTCAGAACCTGGGCCTGCACACTTCCTTCGCCCGGCTTTTCGAGCCGCGCGGTGACGACAAACTCGGCTCCGTTCGCGAGGGCGGCGGGAATCTTCAGTTCGATGGTCTCGGGTGCGGAACTCGCGAGCGACGATTTTTCGGCGCTGCCCTTGAAGGAACGAATCGAAGCGGCCAACAACGGATGCGACAAAGAGAAGTCTTTTTCAAGATGTTCCCGCGCGAGCTTTGCCAGTTCGGGCGAAGGGTTCTTCCGCCAGTTCACAAGCGGCTCCGGAAGATCGAGTGTGGCATCTTGCGAAGTCGGCTGGCTGAGGAAGTGCCAGGGGCCGTTCGGATTCCCGGAGAGAATGTTCGGGGACACATCCTTCGCCAAATCCCACGTTTTCGTCCCGTCGGTGAGCGTGAGATTCACCGCTGTCAAGTCGCACGAGTGGTTCCCGTCACGCGGGCCGATGACGAGCGCCACGACCTGGTCCGCATCGATGCGCACTTTCTCAAACGGCCCGAGCGTGATTGGCTTCGCTCCTTCCGAAACACCGCTCGCGAGCTTTTCGGTCGTGGCGCCGCGACGGACTTCCAGAGTCCAGGTGATACCGTTGCCGCACTCGGGATGGGCGTGCGTGACCGTTCCCGAGATCGTGAGTTTCAAGGCTGTGACGGGGCTTTTCCACGCGATCACGGATGCTCGATCCGGTGCCGGGTGCGTGGCGATGCTGTGCGGTTCCATCACGCCCGGAATTCGCACGCGCGCGTCCGAGGAGTTCGCCAGCACGCCCAAGTCTCGATCTCCGCGCCATCCTTTGATGAAGTCGTAGTCCGGCGTCCGCTCCAACTTCGCCGTCATCAGCGGTTCGAGTTGCGTGCCGCCGAAGCCCAGGTAATCTCGCCAGCGCGCGAGGAGCGTGGCATCCACGTCCGCTTCTCCACCGGCCAACACCGTGAGGGCAGCTTCGGTGGATGCGATGATCCTGGTGCGGTCCGCTTCAAGGTGCCTCATCAATTCTGGCAGTTGAGCGATCGGGAAATCGGGCCGACCTTTGGCCACGAGGCGCGGATTATCCCAGACGACGGCATCCCCGGTCGCACCGTCGCCCGCGGTCCCGCCGACGAGGTAGAGCGTGTGGTCGCGGCTGCCGTCGAGTTCGACCCGCAACTCTTGCTGCGAGACCAGCGGCGAGGCCGGCTCCTGCCAGGCCGTCGGGCCTTTTGCGCGACCGATGTGCCCGATGTTGGAGAACTTCCAGAGTGCCTGCTGCCAGGGTTCGATGTCTGCGGCGACCAACTGCTTCGCCGCGAACTTCTCGCGAAGTGGGTCCAACAACACCGACGGTTGCTTCGCGGTAAGGGCAGTTCGCAGGAATTCGAGATACTTGAGACTCAGCCCAGTGGCGTTGCTTCGCCCCTGAAGCGCATCGAGATAGCGGGCGACCGGCAACCGCCCGGCCCCGGTGCCCACATCGAGCGGAATCCCCTGTTGGACCGTGAGTGAACCGCTGCCGGACGTGGTGTGCTTCGCGTAGAACGTTCGGACCCTGGCCAACGATTCGTTCGTCCAATCCTGTGGCGAATCGCTCGACGAGAAGCGAACCCCATTGGGCAGCAGGACCATGTGGCGCGAGACATCCTTTGCCGCTTCGAGGTACTTCGACAGCAATGCCGGCGACATCACGAGCGCCGCGCCGACATTCGTAAAACCTTCGCCCGCCGCGCCATCGACGGGAAACTCGCGAGCCGGATTGAGCGACGGCACTCCGGTCAAATCCCGCAGTGTGTACGTGTATTCATGATTGGACAACCGTCTCAGCACAACCGGCCCCGGATCTCCCGCGTTGGCCAGCGCGATCTCGTTGAGCGTCGCTCGCACCCAGCTTACCAACTGCTGTTTTTGTTCCGCCGAGAGTTGCTTCGCATCCTTCGGCGGCATTTCTCCGAGCGAAAGCTGCTCCTGCACATGCTCCCAAACCTCCGGCTGCTTCTTGACCTGCTCGATCGAAGTGAAACGCTGCAGATCAAGCTCGCCTTCCTGCTTCTCGGTCGAATGGCAAGTCACGCAATAGTCGCGCAACAGCGGCCGAATCGACTGGTCGAAAGCATCCGCAGCGAAGCCGTTCGAAGAGGACGCCGCCAGCACGGCAATCACACACACAGCAGAAAACGTTTTCATGACAAAATCTCGTTCACAATGGCCTGCGTAGTGGATTTCGTCAGAAATCCTGGACGAGCCCGGTTCAAATGCCCGTCAACCGCTCTGTCGAATCGCCGAAGCGGTCGAGTTCCAGGCCGCCCCACTCCATCAGGCTGAGGAACAGGCTGCACATGCGACGGTTGGGCGAATTGAGGTAATCGAGCGCGCGGCCGCCGCGGAGTTTGCCGCCAGCGCCGCCGAGCAGGATGATCGGCAACTGCTTCGCGTCGTGACTGCCGTGCAACATGCTCGAACAGTGCATGATCGAGGTGTTGTCGAGCAACGAGCGATCCCCTTCCTTGACCTCCGACATTCGCTCGCAGAGGTAAGCAAGCTGGGCCATGAAGAACTGGTTGAGTGGGATGAGTTCCGGCGGCTGAGTGTGGCTCATCTGGTGATGCTGATCTTTGGCGCCGCAGTGAGTGTGGGTTTCGGCGGAACCATCGTTGCAATACTTGAGGGTCGCGATCCGGGTGGTGTCGGTGCGGAAGGCGAGCAGCACGATGTCGTTCATCAGCTTCCAGTAGTCCGGGATCTCAGCGGGAATGCCATCGGCGGGTCGCGGGCGATCGGGGGCGGTCAGGGTTGGCTTCCAGCCGCCAGCATCGCGCTCCTGACCGGCCCGCTTGATGCGACCCTCGATCTCGTGAACGCTGCCCAGGTACTCCTCGAACCGCTGTCGGTCCGAGATGGAGAGCCGCTGACGAAGCGACCGGGCGTCTTCAAGCACGGCATCGACGACACGACGATCGCCCCGGTTGGGCTCGGTGCGGAAGAGCTGGTCGAAGGCCAGCGCCGGACGCGTTTCCGTCCAGGTCGGCGACACCGCCGTGCTCCACGAAATGTGCGAGCTATAGAGCAAGGGAAGCCCGTCCTGGAGTCCAGGAATCGGTCCTTCGCAGCCTAGCACCAGCGAAGGGATTCGCGTGCGGTCGCCAATCCGCTGAGCCATCAGTTGGTCAAAACTGACTCCCGTGCGGACTTCGGCCCCCGACAACGGCGCGCCGCTGAGCATGTTCCCGGTCTGCATGCAGTGGATAGCGCCTTTGTTGGCCTGTTCGTTCCACAGACCGCGGAGAAAGACCAACCGCTCTTTCCAGGGTTCCAACGGCGTCAGGCACGGGCCGAGTTCCATGCCGGCGCCCTCGCCTTTGGCCCACCAGTGCTGCGAGTGGAATCCCATGCCGGTGAAGGTGACGAGCGTGCGAGTCGGCGGCTCGTCCTCGGCGTTGCCTCGCGAGCCCGCGGCGAAGGCCAGCGATTCCAGCCAGGGCAGAGCCATCGAAACGCCGAGTCCGCGCAGCAGCGTGCGTCGCGAAAAGTTGGGAGCCGGTTCGGTGCGCATAGGAGCGTCCTCTTGTGAGGGTCAGGGGGATGTGGCGGCCGTGGTTGCCGCAGGGCGAATACAGCGGAACTGCTCGCTGCGGACAATGATGAGCAAGACATCCGACCAGCGGCCGCCATCGACCATGGTCTTCGTCAGTTCGTCGATCAGCTTCCGATCGGAAAGCTGCACGGCGCGACCCAGTGAGTAGCCCGTCAGCTTGCGTGCGAGCTCCCGCAACAAGTCCTCGCGCCGGGGGCCGGCGAGGTAGTCCCGCAGGCCGGCGAAGCCATCGATCTCGACGCCGTCGCGCGTAGTCGCCCTGGCATCACCTGACTTAAGGTCGATGGCGGGCCGCGGCCGGCCGAGAGCGTCGAATTGTTCAAGCGTCATGCCGTAGGGATCAATGCGGACGTGGCAACCGGCGCATTTCGGATCCTTACGGTGACGCTCAGTGATCTCGCGCACGCTCAGTCCGTCGGGCGGAGTCTCGGGCAGCGGTGGCACGCCGGCCGGGACCTTGGGTAACCGCTCGCCAAGCATCTGAACCACCCACGCGCCACGCTTGACGGGGCTCGTTCGGGACGCCGCCGCCGTCTTTGCGAGCACGGCGCCAAAGCCGAGCAACCCGCCGCGATTGTAGGCGGATACGTTCTCGACGCGACGCCACTCTGGACCGGTCACGCCGGGGACGCCGTAGTGCTGGGCGAGAACGTCATTGACAACCACGGCATCGGCGGCGATCACGTCAGCGACCGGACGATCATTCACCAGCAGGTCTTCGAAGAACCGCACCGGCTCTTCGGCCAACGCGTCGCGCACGGTCGGGGTGAACTCGGGGAACTGCTTCAGGTTCCGGCCGTGGTTCGTGACGAAGTCCCGCACGCCCAGCCAGCGGGCGCCGAACTCCGCGGCCATGCCGCGCATCCGGGCGTCTTTCAGCATGCGGCGCAGTTGTTCCTCCATAACCTCAGGCTCGTGGAGCCGTGCTGCCTTCGTTCGCAGTTCGTCGTCGGGGATCGAATCCCAGAGAAGGAAACTCAGCCGCGTCGCCAGTTCGTCGCCTGAGACCGGCTGCCAGTGCGGCCCGGTCGCCGGTTGCTCGACCCGGTAGAGGAACCACGGTGACGACAGGACTCGGGCTAGAGCGGCGCGGAACGCTGGATCGTGCTTCACGCCCTCGGCACGGTCGGCGCGATAGGACGCGAGGATCGCCGTTCGTTCGTCGTCAGCGAGCGGGCGGCGCCACGCTCGGGCGGCGAAGGCGAGCAACGCGTCGAGATGCTTCGGTTCCGCGGCGACCTGAGCCGCGAGGAAGGCCGTCTCATCCCGTTTGATCTGCTCCTCGAATAGTTGGATGTAGAAGAACATGATCCGCGCGCCGTCGTTCGGCTTGCGGTAGTACTGCACGAGTCCCTGATACGCGATCGGGGTGGCAAGGGCTTGCTCGCTGACAAACTCCAGTTCGCTCCACAGCCGGTCGAGTTCCGCGCGGCCCGATTCATCGAGCAGCAGCCGACGCAACGGTTCGTCTTCGCGACGGTACAAGAACACGCTCCCCTGAGCGTCTCGCGGGATGATCGGCTGGAAAAGGACCGCAGGCGGGAAGAGAGCACGAAACTCCGCCGCCGGTCGAGCCTGTTGGGCGGCGACGCGCGGATGCACGATCCGCGCGGCATGCGGGTCGCCCACTTCAGCTTTGGCGACCGGCTCAGCCAATCTCCCGCCACCGCCCGTAGCAGCGATCAGGAATGCCTGAACGGAAGCCGTCTCCGGACTGGCTTCATCCAGGCTCACATCCGCGCGAAGAAACCGAGGCAGCGTCAGTGTCTTCTGCAGCTCGGCGGGCAGTTTTCTCAGATCGATGACGACCTCGGCGCCGGCAGCCGTGACCAGAGCGGACTTTGGCACCGGTCGCCCTTGCGGGTGTTGGCCGAATTTGAGCCCGGACGCTTGTTCGATGATCTCGCGCAGTTCGGGATGCTCGGCAAACACCAGCGGCGGCCCGTCACCGCCTTCGAGTCGCAGCCGATCCCAAACAACGAACGTGTCGGCTTGAGCGGGCAGCGCGACCAAGCGGAAGAGCGGTTCGCGCGCGGCTCCCTGCACTCGTTCGCGAGCAACGATGCGACGCAAATCCTCCCACGCGGGAAAGCCGTTGCCGACCGCCATAGCCGCATTCTTCCCGTAGTTGCCTTGAAACAACTGGTCCTGCATGGCTTTGATCGCCGCCAGGACCGGTGCCGGATCGGTCGTCGCCTCGCGCCACCGCTCTCGGACAAGGGCCAGCATGTCCGGCGGTAGACCGGCGTCCGGCAGAATCGTCGATGAGCTTCCCAGGTCAGCGAGTGCTTGTCCCAAATCCGCAGCCGCGACATGCGAGAGTTCAAACGAGACTCCATCGAGTCCCGCCGGATGAGCATCAGCGACGCGGCCCGCGACCAACAACTCGCCCGCGATCGGACTCGTCCAGGCAACGCTCACCGGACGCTTCGGTCCAGGATGCACGAAGACTGATCGCGCGGGCAACGTTGTCCAAACTTTGACGGCCTCCGCCGCCGAGTTCACGAACACCGATGGTTCGGAACCAAGGCTCCACGATTTCAGTTCGGATCGTCCGGCGTTGCTGTCGCGCCGTTCGGTGAGGAACACCGGAGTGGAGGTCGTTTCCAGAAAGCTCCAACGGGCCTCGTGCTTGTCCGACCACGAGTTCCCCTTCAGCAGATTGGGTACCAGGTCGGCGACGTTCCAGGTTCGCTGATCGCCAGTGGTTTCGCGGATCGTCCATTCGACGAGCGTGCTGTCGGCTCCGTGATTGTCGTTAGGAAGCACGGTCAGTAGCAGCAGTTCGCCGCGCTGAACCAAGACCTTGCTCTCGAAGGGAACCGAGCCCCCTTCCGCGACTTTCGACTCCGCGAGGACACGTTTCGACGAACCCCACTGGGACTCGATGGCCTTCCTGGCCGACTGCAGAGCCGTCTGCCGCCGTTGCTTCTCGGCTTCCGCCAGAGCTGCTTTCTCGGACCACTGTTTCGTCTGGGCAATGACTTCCGCAGGCGAGGCCGGCTTGCCGTTGAGCCCGTTCCAAAGTGCCGCCAGATAAGTGGCGTTGAGTTTTTCCTCGGCGGCCACCGCAGCGATGGCGGCAGCACCGTCGCGAGTGAGTCGGTCGCGGTGCTTCAACGTCGCCGCAAGGTGAGCGGCGAGCGGCGGCTCTCCATTGGGTCCGGCATGGCGAGCGTGGAAACTACGGAGCGGCTTGAGCGCTTCTTCGGTCCAATCCGGTCGCTCGGTGGAAGGGGAGAAGCGGAATCCGCTGGGCAGCAGCACGGCCCGCGCGGCGACATCGCGAGCAGTCTGGTGATAGCGTTCGACCAACTCGGGAGTGACCGGCATCGCCTCCCCGACGTTCGCAAACCCCTCGCCGCCGACGCTGTCGACAGGAAACTCGCGGGCCTGGGTTGGCCGCATGTCGACGCTGGTGAGATCGCGGATCGCGTTGTCGTACTCCGTGTTGCTCAGCCGTCGCAGCGTCACCGGCCCAGGATCACCAGCTCGCGCGGCCGCTTCCGCATCGAGCGCCGCATTGATCCAGTCCAGCAGTTGTTCCCGCTCAGCCTCAGTCGGTTGAGGCGCGTCCTTCGGCGGCATGTCGCCCAAGCGCAACCGCTCGGCGACATCGCCCAGCACCTTGGGCTTGGCGAGGATCGCCTGGGCAGAGCCAAAGCTCGTGAGATCGAGATCGTTGTCCGTGGGTTCCTTGCCGTGACAGTCCCCACAGGTCCTCACGAGCAGCGGCTGGATCTGCTTCTCGAATAACGCGCGACTCTCCGCCGAGATCGTCGCTGGAGTCGGATCCTCCGCGCGCAACGATGCACCATCTCCGAGCAGACCAAGTGGCAACAACGCAACCAAGAGGCGGATGACTGGCTCGTATCGGGTTAACATCAGACCTGCTCCAAATTGTGCTCGACGAATGTGAAATCCCAATCAAATCTCATGGGGGCAGTACTTTGGGAACATGTCCGGAGGCGGGAAGCGTTCTTCCAAATGGCCATCTGTGTTTTCTTCAATTCACTCAATTCAAACGTATTCCTCCGTATTTCGGGAAGATGTTTGGAGACGGGAAGCGTTCGTCCAAATGGCCCTCTGTGTATTCCTCCCGTGGCACCGTGTCGTCGGGCCAGTTTATGGGACGGATTCGGACAATCCTCCCGGGCCGGATGCCCTCAATGATCTGATCCACCTTGATTCGGATTTGCATCCCGCTACTGCCCAACGGGATATCTTTGTCCTGCTTGATCACGTCCAAGATGGGACCCGATATGGCCACCAAGGAATGCCTAACCGTCCCATACTCATGCTTCAAATTCGTCTCCGACGCAGCGACCTGCCCATTGATGCCCTGCTGGAAATCAGCATAGAGGGTGGGGTCCATGCCGCCGAACAAAGTCACGGTCACTGTGGCGGTGCCGAACTTGCCATACTCGACGCCATCCACCCACGCCGGCATCCAGCGGCTGCGGATCAACTCGCGGTGTACTGCAATCTGGTGATGGCGGGCCCTTTGCATCGCCGTCTCGTCGAGCCAGATGTCTGAAATATGCATCCGATTGCCAACACGTCGCTCCCAGTGCCCTGCTGGCTTCCAGGTGATACCCAAATGGACGGCCTGACCATCGAGGGATTTCTTCCCATCGGCAGGCCACAGGCCTTCTACAATCAGGTCCTCGAGTCCGAGCTTTTCCCGACCACGCCAAAAGCGGGTGGCCGCATCAATGCTCATGCGCCGCTCGTCTTCCCTGTCCTTTCCGTCGGCGGTGGATTCACGCTGAGCGACGATCATCCCTGTCCTTCCGCCTGTGATCTCGACCTCCTTCAGCCTCCAGACCTTGCCCTCCCGGAGGCAGAAACTGGGTTCGTCCTCCAGCAGAATGGCGTGGTTCTCGGCGGGCTGCGTGACGCTGGCTTTGGTGACGACCGGCACGGAGGAAAGTTTTGGATCTGGTGGAAGATAAAAGCGACCGTGCAGCATGGTGCCGAGCGGGATGTCCCTCAGATCCGCTGGCGCACCGTGATAGCGGACGATGCCATAGGGGAGCATGGCAAAGGGCTGCGGGGCCGTTGAGTGGAACAACTCGCCGCCAGTCACGCGGATGCTGCCACGACGGTTGGCATGGTCGACGAACACAAGTTGGCCGTCGTAGGCTTTGGCCTTTTCCGAAGGAGGAAACTCGCCGGCTTTGGGACGGAAGGGTTCGTCGGCGGCGGCAGTTGCAAGAAGCGAAAGATTTCCGCCGGCTATTGCTACAATCGAAATGTTTACGAAAAACAGAATGATCAATGAGTAATGGAGATTTAAAAATGCAAAATGTGGTGTGATGTCGCATTGCGTATCCGTTTCAGCTGGAAGCCTCAACTTGAGTACTCGCGACGCCACTTCGTACGGGTCGTTTGCATCTACGTGATTTTCGTTTTGCATCTTCCATTCTCCAATAATCATTACTCATTTCCTGCCCATCTTGACCGTCGGGATTTTCCAATGAACCTACGGACTTGACGTCCGTCGTACTACACTTCGATCACCGAGTTACTATCACCGAACCGATCAGTCTCAACTCCCATTCGCTGCGCCATCAGGAGTAGTAGGTTGCTCATGTGTGCGTTCGGATTGGCTGGGCGGCTGCAGAGCGAGTAATGCTCGCCAGGCTTGTCAAGTTGGTAGCCCTTGAAGTGGCCTTGATTGAAGTCGAGATGGCTGCCGTGCGTCAGGCCCAGGTCCGAGCCGCCGGCGAGAACCAACGGGAGGTTGGCATTGCCATGGCTGTGGCCGTAGCACATGCCGCTGCCGAAGAGCGCCATCGTCGAACCCAAAAGCGGCGTGCCAGAGAGGTCCTTGGTCTCCACAAGCCGAGTGAGGAAGTAGCTGAACTGCTCGATGGCGAAGGTGTCGTAGTTCGTGAGTTTTTCCATGTAGCCTGGATCGCCGCCGTGGTGGCTGAGCTGATGGCGCGACTCGGTGATGCCGATTTCGGGGATGGAAAACGCGTCTCCCTCGCCACCGAGGCTGAAGGTGGCCACGCGGGTCACATCCGTCTGGAAGGCGAGCACCATCAGGTCATAGACGGTGCGGAAATAATCGCCTGCCTTGGTGGTGGCAATGTCGCGGTTGGTGCGATTGCGATCGGCGTCGGAGATCGCGGGGAGCGGCGTGTCGAGCCACGCATCGGCCCGGCGCGTGCGGATCTCCGCCTCGCGGACAGAGGTGAGGTACTGCTCCATGCGGCCTTTGTCCGCCGCCCCCAAGCGTTGATCGAGTTGGCGGACTTCATCGAGGTTGGCGTCGAGCACGCTCCCCTTGCGACGCAAGTTCCTTCTTTGGGCCGCCTTGCCCCCTTTCGGCTCTTCAAACATCGACGCGAAGATCTCACTGCAACGGCGCAGCGGAGGCAGCCGCACGCCATCCGCCGTCCAGGCGAGCGAAGGCCCCGTAAGGGCAACATCCATCGAGGGGTAACGGGTATGCGGGGCCGTGATCTCGGCCATCTTCTGGTCCACGGAGATGGTGTTGCGGTTCGTTGGGCCGAGCTGCCCGCCGGTCAGCCAGACGGAGATGCAGTTGTGGTCGCGGCCGAGGGCTCCCGGGTGATGCAGCCCGCTGATGGGAGTGATGACCTCGCGGTGCTTCTCCAAAGACTTGAGTGACCTGGAAAACTCGTAGTCTTTTCCCGGCTTGGTGATCTGGTAGTTGAGCGAATGGACGCCATTGGCGAGATAGATGAAGGCGCTGCGCCGAGGCGCGGCCGACTGCTGCTCCGCCGCATTGAGCGGAATCATGCATTCCAGAAACGGAAGCGAGATGCAGGTACCCATCGCACGAAGAGCGTATCGGCGGTCGATTACCCATGACTGGGATAGAAAGTTGGCCATTGTAGTTTTCCCTTTGGTTAGTGATCCTGTCGTCGCTTAGCGAGGAAGTGAATGGTTATTTATTAATGGAGATTGGAAAATGAGTGGGCAGATGCGAATCGAGCATCCTGAAATACGTCGCGTTGTGTCCTTTTGCCTTTCTCATTCTCCAATACTCATTAATCATTTCTTCGTTTTGGCGAGTCAGCGTTTCCTCATCAAATCCGACAAGGCCACCGCACGCACGATGTCCTTGACTCGGTAATCGTTCTTCTTCGCTTCTTCTTCAATCAACTTCAGGTCGTCCTGATCGTCCACGGTCAGCACACGGCGAAGAGCGTAGGTGCAAAGGTGCTCGATGAAGGCCTGCGCGACCTTGTCGCGGTCTTCGAGGAGGCGCTGCTTGAACTCGGTGGCATCCTTGAACGCACGTCCATCGGGCATCAAGCCGGCGGGATTGATCAAGGGGTCCTCGCCAACTCCCGCTGGGACCTTCTCACGGGTGCGCCACTGGCCGATGGCGTCGTAGTTGTCCCAGGCGAGTCCCAGCGGGTCGATCTTCGCATGGCAGGCGGCGCAGTTCGCATCGTTGCGATGCGCCTCGATCTTTTCTCGCAGGGTGGCCTTGGGGTTCTGCGGTGGGTTGGGCTCGATGGCGGGAACGTTCGCCGGCGGTGGCGGTGGCGTCTTGCCGAGAACCACTTCGCTGAGCCAGACACCGCGATGCACCGGGCGATGCCGCGTGCCATCCGAGGTCAAACCGAGCACCGCGCCCATCGTGAGCAGACCGCCGCGATGATCCTCGGGCTTGAGCGAAACACGCTGGAAGCCGCCCGTCTTCGGCTCCGGCAGTCCGTAGAATTCGCAGAGCCGGGCATTGGCCATCGTCCAGTCGGAATCGATGAAGGCGTCGATCGACACGTTCTTTGCGAACACCTCGCGGAAAAATTCCACTGGCTCGGCCTTCATGCTGGTCTCCAGCCACGCCTCGTAGTTCGGGTAGAGCTTTTTGTCCGGCGGGAACATGCCCACGCGGTGCAGTTGCAGCCACTGCCGCGCAAAGTCATCGACGAAGCGGCTGGCTTTGCCGTCAGTAAACATCCGGTCCACTTCATTCTGGAGCCCTTCGCCACTGAGCGTGCCCCCTTTGGCCGCGGTGAGGAGGCCGTCGTCGGGCATCGAACTCCAAAGGAAATACGACAGCCGTGAGGCGAGTTCCGAGTCGGTGAGCCGTTCGCGGGCCACCTTGTCGCCCTCGACGAGGTAGATGAAGTGCCTGGAGGTAAGCACCCCCTGCAATGCGACCCGATAGGCATCGGCCAGCTGCTCGCCCGCCTCGCGCTCGGTGCGGAAGGACTGCAAATACCTTTCCAACTCCTCCTTCCTAACCGGTCGACGCCACGCACGTTCGGCGAAGCGTTCCAATTGCTCCGCAACCATCTCGGGAGTTGCGTCATCGGGCGGCAGCAAACCCACGCGCCGGGCTTTCTCCGCCTCCGAAACCAGCGGACCCTCCCATTCAATCCAATCGATGAGCGCCAGGGAGTAGAGGCCGTTCCCTTTGTCATCGAACAACTGCGGGAATGACGGAGACGTTACCAGGGTCTCGCTGCTATGTGTGAAAATCGTGCTGCCGTACAACCTGTGAAAGTGCAATCCTTTCAACTGATTACTGGCCTCCAAGTTGAAACGCAGCACCACCGGCATCTCGAGCGACAATTCCGACTCATAGACCTCAGGACTGTCCTCCGGTGCGGTAATATCAATACCGATGAGCCGGACGGCGATCGGATTTTCACCTTCTCCCGGAATGCCGATGCTCAGGTGTGCCGTCTGCCCGCCTGGCGGGCGAATTCCGCTGGCCTTGATGCGAACTCTGTAGCGTCCGCTGTGTTCCGAACCGATTCCTTGCCCGAGCCACCCTGAAGAGAACGCCCCGGGTCCGGCGTTCGGAGCAGCACCGGGGTAAATCAAGCAACGCAGCGGTCGCTTGATGCCGAAGCGGTCCAGAGCCGCCTGCTGCGTCTTCCCACCGCTGGGAAGCAACTCCGCGGCGGTCTTGCGGACCTTACGAGGCTCCACGACCTCAGTAGACAAGGCTCGGTCGAGCACGATCTCCGCGGCTCGATAATAGCGGTCCACGTGTGAAGGCGACAGCGACAGCTCCGACCCAATGCGTTCAAACCCGTGCCACAGCGTATCTTCGTTCAGCTCGCCCGGTTTGGCCGGATCGTAGCGCACGCCGAGCAGGTCATAGACCGTGTTCTGATATTCCTTGCGACTGAGCCGATAGTGCGCCACTGCCGGCCGCGCCGCCATGCGCGCTGCGCGACCCTCTTTAACAAGCGAATCGAGATTCGAGACGAACGCTGCGATTTCCGCCTGTGTAGGTTGCGGCTCTTTTTCCGGAGGCATCGCGCCGCTGTTGACCTTATCGAGCGCCTCGGCCCAGTGGTGCGTATCGACGCCCGACTTGAACTCCCGAGAGAGGCGATCGAAGCGAATATCGCCTTCTTCCTTCTGCGGCCCGTGACAACGAACGCAATGCTTCTCAATGAAAGCTTCAAACGGCTCGGCCGCGCTGACGGCACTGCCGAACCCAAGACAGGCGGCATAGATCATCAATGTTCGAACAAGCATCAGATTCGGTCCTTGCGGCTTTGGACGAGGCCCGGCACCAGGGCTGTTCGGGCACTCGATGGTTGCTTTCGTTAGTTCGGCGCACTTATTCCGCCGGGTCGAGAACGAGCAATTGCACGCCGCGTATGTAGTCCTTGACGTTGACGCGGTACGCCTGCATGTGCGGAGAGACCGAGTGTGCCTTGAGTGCGGCGAGGCCTTCCCATTTCTCCACCACGACAACCTTGTCTGGGCCGACTTTCGTCTGATTCGCCAGATCGGCCTGCGAGTCGATCGCAGGGCCGTATTCGATGCAGCCCTTCTCGGCACGAACATCGGGAATAAGCTTGCGGAACACAGCCAGGTAGGCTTCACGCGTGCCTGGTGCGAGTTCGATGGTGGCAATTACATGAATCACGACAATCGCTCCTTGTGGCTCTCGATGTGCTTCCGCAGTTCGGCCGTCGCCGCTTCGACACGACCTTTCGCCAGTTCATCCACAATGCGATCGTGACTTTCGACGCCCGCTTTCCACCCAGCCTTCTTCACGCTCTCGCGAAACCGTTGAAAGAAGATGTGCAGCAAATCACCGAATGCGACGAGCGGTTGCAGTCCGCTCGCCTCCAGCAGCGAACGATGGAACCGGACATCCAATTCGATCCACGACTTGAGATCGCGTGCCGAGCGAAACTGCTCGACGAGTTCCCGCAGTCGCGACTCAATCGACGAATCTTCCTTCATCCGTCGCGCGATGTGCGGCAGCACGCCAGTTTCGAGGATCACGCGACTGTCAATAAGCTGCTGTGAATCGGCATCCAGCAAACCAGCATGAAAGCTCAGATGTTCCGTGAGCCGCTCCATGTCGATGCTTCCGACGGTCAGCCCGACGCCGGTCTTCGATTCGACGATTCCGAGAAACTCCAGCGACTTGGTGGCTTCGCGCAGACTTAGCCGACTGATGCCAAACGTCGCCGCAAGCTGAGCCTCCGTCGGGAGCCGATCACCAGGCCCGAGTTTCTGCTCGACAATGTATTGCTGGATCTGACTGGCAACTTGATCGCGGACTTTGGGGCGACGAAGCGTTTTCATGAATTTCCTCCGGTACGATTGCGAGCCGCGAGCTTGGGTGATAGATTATCAGACAATCAGATGCCGTGTCAAGCAGATGCCGTCTCAAGCCTCACCCAGACCATTTCAGCCCCGAGGAGCAAGCTCGCCATGCCGACGGTCGCCATCACCGATTACTCGTTCCCCGATCTTGAAATTGAACAGGCGATCCTGTCCGCCGCCGGATTCGAAATACGAAGCGGAAACGACAAGCAGACTTCCGCCCTGAAATCGCTCGTCGCTGAGGCCGATGCGGTCATCACGCAGTTCGCCCCGATCAACGCGGAAGTCATCGGAGCCATGCAGCGCGCGAAGGCCATCGTTCGCTACGGCATCGGCTACGACAATGTCGATGTGAAGGCGGCGCGCCTGCGAGGCATTCCGGTCTGCAACGTCCCGGACTACTGCATCGACGAGGTCGCCGATCATACGCTCGCCTTCATACTGGGCACCACACGACAAGTGGTTCCGAACACGCTGCATGTTCGCGACGGAAAATGGGGGCTGGCGACGCCGCTTGATCAACTGCGAACTCTGCGCGATCAAACCGTGGGGATCGTCGGCTTCGGTCGCATCGGGCGTGAAGTCGCAGCGCGACTCGGTCCGTTCAAGAGTCGCCGGCTGGTGTTCGACGCCTTCGTTCCGCCCGAAGTCGTGCGAAACGCCGGTTGCGAACCGGTGTCGCTGGATGACCTGCTCGCTCAGTCCGACATCGTGACGCTGCACTGTCCTTCGACTCCCCAGACGAAAAAGCTGCTCAACGCGACTTCCATCGCGCGGATGAAGCCCGGATCGCTGGTTATCAATTTGGCTCGCGGCGATCTCGTCGACACGGCGGCCCTCGTCGCTGCTCTGCAATCCGGACATCTGGCCGGGGCGGCGATTGATGTCTGCGACCCGGAGCCGATTCCAACCGATAGTCCGCTGCGTTCGCTGCCCAATGTCATCGTCGCTTCGCACATCGCGTCGGCGAGTCCAAAGGCCGTGCGGACGCTGCGCGAGACCGCCGCCAGTATCGCTGCGATGGCGTTAAGAGGCGAAACGCTGCCCAACGTCGTTAATGGTGTCGGAGCTCGGTCATTTGTGAGGGCTCACCAAACATGATGCCGATATCACCGTTTCGGATCGAGGTGCCTCAAGACGCTCTCGATGATTTACGCGAAAGGCTGCGACGAACTCGCTGGCCGGAACAAGTGCCGGGGACCGGCTGGAGCCGCGGAATCGATCTGGACTACATGAAGGAACTGGTGGGTTATTGGGCCGACGAGTTCGACTGGCGGAAGCAGGAAGAACGGCTCAACCGGCTACCACATTTCCTGGCCGACATTGAGGGCCTGCGTCTGCACTTCATTCATCAACCGGGCAACGGCCCCGCGCCGCTCCCCTTGTTCATGATGCATGGATACCCGTGGTCCTTCGTTCTGCTGGAACGAATCATTCCAATGCTGACCGATCCCGCGGCCTATGGCGGAGATCCGCGCGACGCATTCACGGTGATCGTTCCGTCGATTATTGGGTTCGGCTACTCCGCCTATCCGCCGCAACAGGGATTTGGATTTCAGCATCACCCGCGCATCTACGACCGCCTGATGACCGAGGGGCTGGGGTATGCGCGGTACGGCATCGAAGGCGGCGACTGGGGCGGATTTCTGACGGCCCCGTGGGGATACCTGCACCCGCAGAACCTGATCGGCATACATCTCAACTGTCTGTTTCCGCGTCTGGGCGACGAGCGGGAACCGGAAGACAAGGACCCGGATATTCTCCGCGGCCTGGGCATGAAATGGGCGCCGGTCAAGCCGAAAGACCCGGACATGCTCCGCTACTGGAAGAACGTCGAACGCTATTGGATCGACGAAGGGGCCTATTGCCACCAGCAGATGACGCGACCGCAGACGTTGGCCATCGGCATGTCCGATTCGCCCGCCGGCCTTGCGGCGTGGATCATCGAGAAGTGGCGTGCCTGGAGCGGCTGGGGGGATGATTTCGAAAAACTGTTCCCCCGCGACATGTTGCTGACCAACGTGATGCTGTACTGGGTGACGAACTCATTCTGGTCGTCGATCCGCCTGTACAGCGAGTCGTACTATCACCCTTGGGAACTCCCGGCCGGCGAGCGGATTCAGGTGCCGACCGCGGTCGCGGCCTACCCGCACGAACTGGCTCCGATCGTCCGCAAACGAGCCGAGCGCTATTACAACGTCGTTCATTACCATGACTATCCCCAGGGCGGTCACTTCGCCATTCACGAGCGGGCCGAGGAAATGGCAACTGATTTGCGTGAGTTCTTCCGACCACTGCGAAAGGACGTGCGGTAATTGCAAGACGTGGTGCTCGTAACGGGAGGCGGGGGCGTTATCGGCTCCTGCGTGCTGCGCGAACTATTTGGTCAAGGAAATCGCGGCGTTGTCGCAAGTAGAAAATCTTTTTCGCTCGGAGTCTTACATGCCCAAGCCTTTGTTTCGCGGAGTCTGTGCCTCCTCGATCACGCCCTTTCGTCCCGATGGAAGTTTGTGGCTGGAACGTTTGAAACCGCACATCGACTGGCTGATTGCAGAGCGGGTTGATGCCATTTCACCACTTGGTAGTTCCGGTGAGTTTCCGGCAATGGAGTGTGCAGACCGCGAGCGGATGCTGGCGGCGGCATTGGACACGATCGCGGGACGTGTCCCCGTGGTCGCCGGAACACATGACTATTCCACCGCGCGCACGGTCCAGTTGTCTAAGTTCGCCGAATCCGCAGGCGCCGATGCGCTGCTGATTGTTCCACCCTACTACATGGCGCCGACTCCAGCGCAGGTGATGGACCACTATCGCCGCGTTGCCGAGGCAGTTTCGATCCCCATCATCGTCTACCACAACATCCCGCTGACGTCGGTCGATCTGACAACTGAGCATCTGCTGAAGTTGTACGAGGAGCGTGCGATCGCCGGGGTCAAAATGTCTCATCCTGAGCCTGATCGCCAGTGCCAGTTACTGCAAGCCACGCATGGAGCATTCTCGGTCTACGCAGGGATCGACACGGCGGCGTTTGAGGGCCTGTGCCACGGCTCCCACGGCTGGATTTCGGGGATTCCGAGCACGGTTCCTGCCGCTGCTCGACGGCTGTATGAACTGATTGCCATCGAGGGGAATCTGCCCGAGGCCCGCACCCTGTGGCAGAAGCTCGCACCGTTGATGCGATTGCAGTTTCAGGCGTATCACTCCAAGGGCGAAGGGGCGCACTGGTTCAGCACGATGAAAGCCGCACTCAACATGATCGGTCCACCGGTCGGCGATCCGCAGCCACCCATTCAGCCGCTGCCCGAGGCTCATCGAAAGACGCTGGCCGACATGCTGGTCAACCTGGGCTATGAAGTTCACTCGGAGGGAAGGGGATGAATCCCGGAATCGCCGACTTGCCCGATGCCACGTTCAGAGAGCCTGCGGATGCGAACGCGCACGCTGGGACCGCGAGCAGCACGCAACCGGCAGTTGCTGAATCCAGCGGTGTCGTGACTCGCATTATTGACGCTCCCGATGTCGTGCTTGTCGGTAGTGGGATCATGTCGTCGACAGTGGCGGTGATGCTCAAGCGGCTTGATCCGCGACTTCGAATTCAGATGGTCGAGGTGGCGCCCGAACTCGCGCGGGAAGCCTCGGACGGCTGGAACAACGCGGGGACCGGGCACGCCGGTGTGTGTGAGATGAGCTACACCCCGACCCGTGATCATGATGGTCACGTTCCGATTGCGAGGGCACTGCGCATCTTCGAACAATTTGAGCACTCAAAGCAGTTCTGGGGAGCGATGGCCGCCACAGGCGTGGTAGACGACCCGACAGGCTTCATTCACGCGGTTCCGCATCTCTGCTTTGTGAAGGGGGCTGGCGATGTCGACTTCCTGCAGGCTCGGCACGCGGCGATGAAGGAGCATCATTTCTTTCGCGGCATGCAACTCACCACCGACGCAACCGTCATTCAAGACTGGGCGCCGCTTGTGATGGAAGGCCGCGAACCCGGCCCGGTGGCGGCGACGGTGGGTGATGGCACGGAGGTCAACTACGGTCTGCTCGCACGACGACTCTGCGGCTGGCTCGCGCTGCAAGAGCACTGTGGTGTCGCGACCGGTTGGAAGGTGACGCGGCTGCACCGCGGCGACGGCCAGTGGCAGCTTGGATTGCGCTGCGTCGCTACGGGGGAAGTGCGCGAACAGCGAGCGAGATTCGTGTTCGTTGGCGCGGGGGGCGGCAGTTTGCCGTTGCTGCAGACGACCGGACTCGCGGAGGTCGCGGGGTTGGGCGGCTTTCCCATCGGCGGCCAGTGGCTCGTGTGCGATGAGCCCGCGATCTGCGCGCAGCACGAGGCGAAGGTCTATGGCGCTACTCCGCCATCGTCGCCCAGCCTGGGCTCAGGACATCTCGACGTGCGGCGGCTCAATGGTCAGCGACAGCTTCTCTTTGGCCCGTTTGCCTCGTGGACAACACGGTTCCTCAAGCATTCCGGGCAATGGAGCGATCTGCCTCGCTCCATTCGCCTGAACAATTTGACCTCGCTGCTTCGTACGGCCGTGCGCAATTGGTCGCTGGTGCGATATCTGGTGACGCAGGGACTGCAAAGCATGGATGATCGCATGCAGGCCCTGCGTGAATACTATCCCAACGCCCGCTCCGAACACTGGCGGCTCGTCCAGGCGGGAATCCGCGTGCAGGCCATCAAGAAAGCAGATCGCGGCGCGGTGTATTTCGGAACCGAGGTGTTCTCGTCCGTGGACCGCTCGCTCGCGGCGCTGCTGGGAGCCTCGCCAGGCGCATCAGTCTCGGTGAACATCGCGATCGAAATCGTCCAGACCTGCCTGCCTCATCTGCTCGCCAGCGCCGAAGGACGAGAGCGCATGAGGCAGATGATCCCGACCTTCGACATCGATCTCAAGCAGCCCGGCAACGCGGCCTTGTTCGAGAAAAACACCCGCGAGGCCGCAGAGAGACTGCAACTCCTTCCAAACCAATGATCACCCGCACTCAGAAAATCGCCATCGTTACCCACGCTGGCTTAGGAGCTTCACCATGAAAATCGTCCGTTACCAAACTGCGACCGGCCAGACAGCCTACGGGCGGCTTCACGCCGATGGTCGCACGACTCGACTTGCCGGAGAAATTTTCGGGGAGCTGACGGACATGGGTGAACCGGCTGCCGTTGCAAAACTGCTCGCACCCATCGAACCGCGCGACATCATCTGCATCGGACTCAACTATCGAAAGCACGCCGCCGAAGGAAACCAGCCGATCCCCGAATGGCCGGTCGTCTTCATGAAGAACAGCGGCGCATTGCAGCATCCCGACGATCCAATCGTATTGCCGCGCCAGTTGAAGAGCGACGCTGTCGACTACGAATGCGAACTCGCCGTGGTCATTGGCAAAGAGTGTCACAACGTCTCGAAGGCCGACGCCCTGGACTATGTGCTCGGTTACACCTGCGCCAACGACGTCAGCGCTCGCGATTGGCAAATGAAGTACGGTGGCACTCAATGGTGCCGTGGCAAGACGTTCGCCACTTTCTGTCCGCTGGGGCCATGTTTGACAACCGTCGATGAGATTCCAGATCCGAATTCACTCGGCATTCGTACGGTCCTGAATGGCCAGACGATGCAGGACTGGAACACGAACGACATGATTTTTGATGTGCCGACGTTGATTGAATTCCTCAGCGGCAGCACACGCCTGGCGGCAGGCACAGTGATCCTGACTGGTACGCCCCACGGAGTCGGAGGAGCACGCAATCCGCCTGTATATCTGCAACCGGGCGACACCGTGACGATCGAAATCGACGGCATTGGGAAACTGACCAACCCCGTGATTGCGGAAGGTGTGAACGAATGAAAAACCTTTTCCACAAAGAGACTCATAACAACAGAATGCTGCGGCTTCTTCCAACGGTTGCTCTGCTCACATTGTGGGGAGGTTGCCTGACATCCAATGCGGAGGAACCCCGCTTTGTCGATCATTCCCTGCTGATCGCGCCGGAGTACCCTTGCACCTGGCCCAGTCACCCGTTTCCGCGATTCGCTATCATCCACTCACGGACAATCGGGCCGGCGTCGGTTTACAACATCGACACACTGCTGATTGATGGAAACACGGGAACGCAGCTCGATGTGCCGCCTCATTCGGTTGCCCGGCCGGAGTTAAAGCGAGAGAAATCGGGACCGCTCGGCCTGGCCTACACGGACAAGATCGAACCTTGGCAGTTCGGCGGCGAAGCGTGTCTTGTCGACGTGCGTGGGATACTCGACAAAGCTCCCAAGGGAACGAGTCCGCTGATTCGCCCCGAGCATGTGGAGCGTTTTGAGAAGCAGCATCGGCAGGTTCGCTTTGGTGATGTCGTGTTGTTCCGTAGCGACTATTCCGACCACTACTACCGGCCGCTGCCCGAAGGTCGTCGCTTCATTGCCGACATTCTCGACCGTAAGGCGCCCGGTTATCCCGACCCGGATCCCGATTGCATGGAGTTGCTTGGCAAAAGAGGTGTGCTCACGCTCGGAACCGACAGCGCCAGCATGGGGCCGCTGCCCGATCTGGCCGAGCCGACGCACTACGCCGGCCTCAGGTTCGGCATGATCTGGACGGAAGGAGCAACCAATCTCGGCGCGTTGCCTTCCACCGGAGCCTTCTATTGTCTGCTGGGACCGAAGCACGAAGGGGGACCATACGGCGAAGGTCGAGCGTTCTCGGTCGTCGGTGGCGAACTGCCGAAACGACTGATCGAATCGTGTCGCAACAAACGGGCGATCGATCTTTCGCCCACACTGTCACCGCAACTGCCGTTGACATCACCGGGCATCGGCACTGGCAATCATCGACAGGTGTATCTGAAGGTCGACTTTCTTTACTCCGAATACCTCGACATGTGGCATCACGGACATCTGATGGATTCCATGACAGGAACGCATCTGGTTCCGCCATCGTATGCACTGCCCGCCGACGGCAAACCGATTCCTTACGCACCGGAAGTGCGTGGCTGGCTTGAAGAGTACGAGAAGAAATATGGACGACGCGGTTCGAGCACGATGACAACCGAACAGGTTCCCATTGGATGGACGTGCGGCGAGGCACGGGTGATCGATGTTCGTTCGCTGGTCGGTTCGACGCAGCAGACACACTGGCCCGCTTCGCCCGAGATTACCGTCGAACACGTTCAAGCCTATGAACGAACGACGGGAAACCTGCGACCTGGTGAAGTGGTCATTTTTCGCACCGGGCACAACGACAAGTATCTTCGGCCCCAATCGGCCGACGCGGGCTTATGGCTGGAACCGCTGCAGGGCAAATCCGAAGGCTGGCCCGCTCCTGGTCCCGACGTGATCGCTTACCTCAAAGAGAAGGGCATTCGCTGCGTTGCCAGCGACGCCCCCGACCTGGGCGGCGTCGATCCCGGGCAAGCGTTGATGACCTACTGGGCGCTGGGCAGCCGTGAGATGGTCGGCGTCGAGTTCCTGGTGAATGTTGACAAGATTCCAGTCCAGGGAGCGTACTTCCTTTTCGCCGCTGTCAAGGTGCGAGACTGCCATGGCGGACCGGGGCGAGCGATTGTTCTTTATTAGTCATTGGTTATTGGTCCGTGGTCATTGGTTGACTTGACTACGACAGAACAAGACGCCACCACAACTTCCCAATGACAAATGACAAATGACAAGTGACAAGCCAACAATGAGCGAATCCAGCCTCGAATCTACAACACTTCGAAAAGTCGCCTGGCGGCTCGTTCCTTTCATCTGCGTTCTGTATGTGTTCAACATTCTGGACCGTTCCAACCTTGGCTTCGCGCGACTGCGAATGCAGGATGACCTCGGTCTGACGGAAGCGATGTTCAACCTGGGTTACGGTATCTTTTATCTCGGGTATCTCGCTTTTGAAGTTCCAAGCAACCTGCTGCTGCATCGCTTCGGCGCTCGCAAGTGGATTGCTCGGATCATGATCAGCTGGGGAATTATTTCGTCATGCACGATGTTTGTGACGGATCAGTGGACATTCTATGGACTTCGCATTCTGCTGGGAGTGGCCGAAGCGGGCTTCTTTCCCGGCATCATTCTGTACCTGAGCTATTGGTTTCCTCAACAGCAGCGAGCAAAGATGACGGCCTTCTTTATGGTGGCCATCGGGCTGTCGAGTGTGTTCGGAAACCCGGTCTCTGGTGCGATTATGCAGTACCTCGACACGGTACTGGGAATGCACGGATGGCAGTGGTTATTTCTACTGGAAGGCATGCCGTCTGTTGTGCTTGGGTTCGTCGTACTGACCTACTTGACGGATTACCCCAAGGACGCGGAGTGGCTTTCGACGGAAGAACGCCAGTGGCTGGTCGATCGGATGCAGCGTGAGGAGCAACAACGACAACAGCGTCACAACGCCGATCGTCTGGGAGCGATTCTACAATGGCGAGTCTGGCTGTTGATCGCGATTTACTTCACGGTTGCTGTCGGTGCGAATGCTGGCGGCGCGTATTTCCCGAAGCTCATCGAAGCCCAGTTCACGACGGCCAGCACGTTTCAGATCGGCCTGCTGAGTGCACTGCCACCACTTTGTTCCGTTTTCGGAATGACGTTGTTCGGCATCAGTTCCGATCGAAGGAATGAACGCAAAGGTCACCTTGCCACAGCGGCGCTGATCGCCGCGATCGGCTGGAGCCTGACGGCGTGGGCACCGTCGCCCGTGGTGGCGTTTACGGGGTTGTGTATTGCTCAAACGGGAATGATGAGCATGCTGCCGGTGTTCTGGACATTACCCACCGCTTTCCTGACCGGCGCCGCTGCGGCTGGTGGCATCGCCATGATCAACTCGGTCGGCAACATCGGCGGGTTTCTGGGGGCCAGTATTCTGGGAAGTTTCGGGCTGTGGTCGATGGCCGGAATCCTGCTGCTGGGGGCAATGCTGGTGACTGCCGTTCCGAATGATTCTGCGGAAAAGGAAGCGTGAGATGACAAAATCAATGTTCGATCTTTCCGGCAAAGTCGCGGTCGTGTCCGGAGCCGCTCAGGGTATGGGGCAGGCGACCGCCATTGCCGTTGCCGAGCACGGCGCCGATGTTGTGCTGGTCGATCGGAATCTTCAGGGCGCTGAAGCAACCGGAGACACAATCAAAGCTCTTGGACGCAGGGTTTTGGTCGCAGACACCAACGTCTCTGACCCCGATGCCATTGCCGAGTTGTTTCTGCAGATTGATACGCAATTTGGTCGAGTCGATTTTCTCGGCAACATCGCGGGCGACGGCTGCCTGTCGAAGCCTGAAGACCTGTCGATTGAGGACCTGCATCGCGTTTTCCAAAATCTGGTCGTCGGTCGTTTCACCATGTGCCAACAGGCGGGACGCCGCATGTTGAAACAAAACGGCGGCTCGATCATGAACATCGGTTCGCTCGCCAGCAGCACGGCTTTGGGTCGGGGACACATTGCCTACAGCATGGCCATGGGAGCCGTTCTGCAGATGACGCGGGAACTCAGTACCGAATGGAGTCACCGTGGAGTGCGGGTCAACTGTGTCACGCCGGCTCAGGTTACGAATCCCTCCCTGGTTGCCCGCATGCAGGATGACGCAACCCTGGAGGAACGCTTTCTGAGAGGCATTCCAGCCGGACGCCTGGGCATGCCCGACGACATCAAGGGACTCGCCGTGTTACTGGCATCCGACGCATCACAATGGATCACCGGAGCGATCATTCCGATGGACGGCGGCAACATGGCGATGAACGCGGGCGGAAGCGCTGGACACCTGGCTCACAAGGTTCAGGCATTCACGAAAAATGACAAATGATGGATGACAAATAAGTAATGACAACTACAAACACTGCAGAATGCGACCTGGACGCATCCACACTTCTGTCCCTGTTTCGGACGATGCAGATCATCCGACAGACGGAAGAGGAACTCGCGCGTTGTCATCAGCGTGGCCTGATCTTCGGCGCGTGTCATACGTATGTCGGCCAAGAGGCCATTTCAACGGGTGTTTGCGCGCATCTCACGAACGACGATCCGATCTTCAGCACGCATCGCGGCCACGGGCATGCGTTGGCCAAGGGAATGCCGCCGCGTGAACTGATGGCGGAACTGTTCGGTCGCGCGACTGGCTGCTCGCGCGGACGCGGCGGATCGATGCACCTGTTCTCGCCGGAGATCGGCATGATGGGAACCAGCGGCATCGTCGGGCCGTGCATCCTGCAGGCCTGCGGCGGCGG
>JADHNX010000139.1 GCA_016779365.1 Planctomycetaceae bacterium | reverse complement strand
CAGCGGTTTACGCAGGCGTATGCTCAGCCGCTGTGCACGAATACTCGAATTCAGCTGATGACGGGGCTCTATAACAATCGCAACTGGCTGTACTTCGGGTGTCTGGATCCCAAAGCAAAGACATTCGGCCATTGGATGAAAGAAGCCGGCTACAAGACATGCATCGCCGGCAAGTGGCAGCTTCAGAGTTATGACCCGCCGGGTTACCCAGGTTCTGAATTGCGACGCGACAAAGGGATGAAAGTCTGGGACGCGGGTTTCGATGAGTACTCGCTGTGGCACACGGCTCACACCGAAGACAAGGGGCCTCGGTATGCCGATCCGGTGATCTTTCAGAACGGAAAATTCCGCACTGACACCAAGGGCAGATACGGAGAAGACATCTGGGTCGAGTTCATTCATGACTTCATGAAGCGTCACCGCGACGACGAAAAACCTTTCTTTGTTTATTACCCGATGACGCTGCCTCACTGGCCGTTCGTGCCGACGCCTCGCAGCGAAGATTGGGGTATCGAAGAGAAGATGCACCCACCGCTCGGGACGACCGGGGGCGATACGAAATACTTCCCCGACATGGTCGCTTACATGGACGAAGTGGTCGGGCGAGTGATTGATTCAGTCGACGGACTCGGCCTGAAAGATAACACGCTCATCCTGTTTTACGGTGACAACGGGACAGACCGGAGGGTTGTCTCGCAGACAACGTTTGGTGAGGTCGTCGGGGGAAAAGGAGCGACGACAGACGCGGGGACTCATGTGCCATTGATCGCTCGCTGGCCGGGTCGAATCAAGCCGGGACTCAATGAGGACCTGGTCGACTCGACGGATTTCCTGCCAACGATACTGGATGCGGCCGGCAAGCCGGTTCCCGATGAGGCGAAGCTCGACGGGCGAAGCTTCTTTGCTCAACTGTTGGGTAAACCAGGAACGCCTCGCGAGTGGGTGTTCTGCCACTACGATCCTCGTCCGGGCTGGGACAAGGAGAAGTTCCGTATGGAACGCTTCGCGCGGGACAAGCAGTTCAAGCTGTACGGCGACGGCAAGCTGTATCACATCCCGCGCGATTTGCTCGAACAACGCCCGATTCCTGCGCAGTACGACTGGCCAGAATCAGCTGCTGCGCGGAAAACGTTACAGGCCGTGCTGGATGAGATGCCGGCTCCAAAGCCGAAGTGAGAGGGCGATCAGGCTGACTTTGAACGCAGAGGTCGCTGAGGAGAAAAACGCCGAGGAAAAGGAGACTCTTTTTTATCTCTGCGAGTCCTCTGTGATCTCTGCGTTCCTTAATCTGGATTTGTGCAGAGGCTGAGAAGTTTGCAAAGGTCCTACGCGGCGATGCGGATTGGTTCTTTCGCAGGCTGTTGCATGGCCAGGACTTCGGTGACCATGCTGGCATAGTCGATTGAGCCGTTGCATTTTGGGTCGTAGTCGAAGACCGACTGACCGTAACTCGGAGCTTCGGCGAGCTTGATGTTTCGACGGATTTTGCTGTCGAAGATCTTCGCCGTCGACCAGGGATTGTCGCCGTCGCTGCGAGCCAGAAAGTCGTTGAGGTCATCACAGACGTCGGATGCCAGTCGCGTGCCGGTTTCGTAAAGGCACAGCATGATGCCGGTGACTTTGAGGTTTCGGTTCAGCCTCCGGGAAACCAGCGCCGTCGTCGCGAGAAGTTTCGACAAACCCTGCAGCGCGAAGAAGTGCGGTTGCAGCGGGATGAAGACTTCGGACGCGGCAGTCAGCGCGTTGACGGTCAGCACGCCGAGCGACGGTGGGCAGTCCATGATCACGTATTCGAATGCGTTCGAATCGGCGATCAGGTTCAGCGCGTCGCGAAGAACGGTTTCTCGATTCGGAGCGTCGACCAGTTCCAGTTCGGCGGCGGCAAGATCGACATTCGATGGAGCAACCCACAGATTTTCGCTGACCATGTGCCGGACTTCGCCAATCGTTTTGACGCTGGAGAAGACGTCGTAAATCGTGGGGGTATCGCCAACGGCTTCGTAGCCAAGGTGCAAAGAAGCGTGGCCCTGAGGGTCCAGGTCGATCAGCAGAACTCGCTTGCCCTGCCGAGCCAGGCCGGCGGCGAGGTTCACACTGCTGGTGGTTTTTCCAACTCCACCCTTCTGATTCATAATGGCAATCGTACGCATCGGAATCCTTTCCTGACGTCTCGCTGGCCCCATTCAATCCGGGACCGAATCCGACCACTGCTCGCTTTGCATGTGAAAACTTCGCATCGAGCGCAACGGAACGACTCCGTCTCTGGCGCGGCGGCGGAGTATAGCGGCCTTTCGCGAATCGCCGGAAGATGGCTTTAAGCCGTTGCTGAATCAGCAGATAACGATAACTGGACAGCGATTCTGGCGGCTTCAATCATGCCTTCGGCTGACGCCCTGCCCTGTCCGGCAATATCGAAAGCCGTTCCGTGACTGGGACTTGTGCGGACGATTGGCAGACCGAGCGTGATGTTGACCGCTCGGTCAAAGCCGATCAGCTTCAGAGCGATGTGTCCCTGATCGTGGTACATGGCGACAACGCCGTCGAATTCTCCGCCGACGGCGCGGCGAAGAAGAGTGTCAGCCGGCAGCGGACCGGTCGTGTTGATGCCTACCTGCCGGCACTGCTCGACGGCGGGTGCGATGAGCCGAGCTTCCTCGTCGCCAAATAATCCCTCTTCGCCGGCATGAGGATTCAGGGCGCAGACGGCGACGCGCGGAGCTTCGCAGCCGACTCGTCGCATGAACGAATCCATCAGCCGAATTTTTGCGGCGATGGTCGCCGTCGAAAGCAGGTCCGGCACGCTGCGGATCGAGGTGTGCAGCGTCGTGTGGACAACTCCCAGCCCTCGCGGCGACCTGACGATGTCTCCTTGCGGCAGGTAGAGCATCATGGCGAAGTCATCGACTCCGCAGACGTGACCGAGGATTTCGGTGTGGCCAGGATAGTCCAGCCCGGCTGCTTTCAACGCGGCCTTGTTGAGAGGAGCGGTACAGATTCCGTCGATCTGTCCGGCGAGGACTGCGCGAGCCGCAGCGACCAGACAGTCGTGCGCGGCCTGCCCCGCTCGACGGTCGATCTTCCCCACTGCTACTTCCGAGACGTCGTCGTGACACGCTTTGATGCACGGCAGGGTTTCAGATTCGACGTTCCCAGGCTGCCGTGCCGCCCAGTCTGGCAACTCTTCGAAACCGTTTACCTCTTCAATTTGTAGCGACGCCCCATTCCGCCGGGACGCTCGCGTCAGCACTTCCGGATGTCCGACAGCGACAAGCTGGCAGATGGATCTCAGCGACTCATCCATCGCCGTTTTGACGAGAACTTCCGGACCGATCCCTGCCGCATCGCCCATCGTCAGCGCGATGACTGGTCGTCTGGAATCCGTCGAGTGAAGAATGTCATTCGCGAGAGAGTCGTGCATCCTCGATGCGCTTTCAATTTATGTACCTGGATAATGATCAGCGTCCATCGGCGGTTGATTAAACTTCAGAGCGAGCCCGCCCGATGCCAAAAGTTCTGGCGGTATAGTGACCACTGTTCGGAATGAGAAGCCGGTGACGACCAATCCGATAAGTTCGGCAGGAACTGCAAGATCGATGTAAGCATCGCGGCGAAACTCGAACTACAGTCAAGGGAAGACATTATCGAAGGTCCGACCAGATTCGGAATTCAGAGAGTTGAAAATCATGTCCAGCGAAAAACCAGTGCGACTGATGTCGCTCGATGCGTACCGCGGATTCGTCATGTTGCTGATGGCGTCCAGCGGCCTGGCGTTGCCTCGAATTGCCAGTGACGAGCGGGTGCTGACCGAGTTCGACGGGACTCAATGGGCGAGTGTCTGGCGAACGATGTGGGATACACTGGAGTATCAGCTTTCGCACGTCGCGTGGACGGGTTGTTCGGCCTGGGATTTGATTCAGCCGAGCTTCATGTTCATGGTCGGAGTGTCGCTGCCGTTTTCGATGGCTCGGCGGGATGCTGAAGGAACTGCTGGTTGGAAGAGTTTTCTGCACGCCGTCTGGCGATCGCTGGTGCTGGTCGGTCTGGGAGTGGCATTGTCGTCGTCGAATCGGGATGGGATTTTCAACTTCACTTTCGCGAACGTCCTCTGTCAGATCGGGCTTGGGTACTCGTTTCTGTACTTGCTGCGAGGGCTGAGTCTGAAGTCACTGGCGGTTGCCGCGACGGTTGTCCTCGTTGGCTACGGAGCTTGGTTCGCGATGCAGCCGATTGACCAGGCAGAAGTCGCTCTGACAAAACAGTACCTGACCGAGCGAGCTGCCGAACCGGGTCTTGCGGAACTCGACTGGTCGCAGTTTCGGGAAGGGACCTGGGCGGCACACTGGAACAAGCATACGAACGCCGCCGCTCAGGCGGATCGTGATCTGTTGAATCGGCTTCCTCGAACGGAAGAACTCTGGAATGCAAAAGGCTTCTGGGCGAATCGAGGCGGGTATCAGACGCTGAATTTTATCCCGTCGCTGGCGACGATGATTTTCGGGCTGATGGCGGGCATCGTGCTGAGGAGCGATCGCGATGACCGCGCGCGGCTTCGCTGGTTGTTTGTCGCGGGAGTGGCCTGTTTCGGACTGGCGCTGGCGGCAGACACAACGTTGTGGCCGACTCAGTGGCTGCCACTCGGTTTGCAGCAGCAGTTGTACGATTACTCGTGGTCACTCTGCCCGGCAGTGAAGCGGATCTGGAGTCCGACCTGGGCGGTCTTCGCCGCTGGCTGGACGTTCTGGACGCTCGGCATTTTCTACTGGCTCGTCGAAGTCATGGGTTGCCGACGGATCGTCACTCCGTTTGCGATTGTTGGTCTGAATTCGATCGCGATGTACTGCATGGCTCAGCTCTTCAAAGGCTGGATTGGCGATTCCATGCGGACGATCGCTCGAACCGTGGACGAGATCGGCGGATGGACAGACGGGTTGAGCTGGTGGCTGAACGCCGACTCTTTTGCTTACGCGCCTGTGCTGGATTATTCGCTACGCCTGTTTGCGATGTGGTGCGTCTGCTACTGGATGTATCGCCGCAGCTTGTATGTTCGGATTTGACGCCAGCCTGAGCCCCAAGTGAGTGCTGTCTGCCCTGCAGACAGCACCGTCGTCGGCGCGTGACACCTCGACGCAGTCCGCGCTGTCCTTGTGCGCCGCGTGGCTGGAGCGTCGCGTCTCTCGTGCATCTGCCGTGTTTCCGACCGATCTGCTTTCGGTCAATGAATTCGCTGCGGCTTCTTGCTGGCGATGCCACGACGCGCGCCGCCGTTTGCTGTCATGTAATTCGTCGTTGTTGCTTCCACGCAACATCGGTCATTCGGCGTTGATTCCGGGCACCCAGTCCGGGGAATCGATTCGACCGACATTTCACGGCGTTTCAACTTCTTGACGCTGTGTTTCAAACTGGCAGTCTCTCTGAACAGGCCATGCGAGTGCACTGCGGCTTGTTCGGCTTTCTCAGCGATCGACCGTTACGCGGTCGACGGCTGGGGCATTTTTCACGAGGTGGTTTTTTGGTTCTCCTGAATCGAATTGTCTCGCGAAATCGCGGAAACCGGGTCTACGCAATCTTCCCGGTTTCCGCGTGTTTTCCTCTCAGTCATCACTTCATTCCTGACAGCTCGAACGTGCTGTGACCAACCGACCGATACTTACACAACGTGAGGTCAATCGGCTCCCGGACTGTCTTACGAGGCTGCCAAAGGTTGTGATTACAGCTCGGGAATCGGATCGTCGGCTCCGACGTCTTCACCTTCCCAGTTGACCTGACCGTTTTCAAACGTCAGCACTCGATGGCTGCTGCCTGGAGCGGGTTTGCGGTCGATCTTTGGAATCCACTGGCGGTGCTGAGCGATGATGTCGGCGTACTTTGGATTCCCGGCAAGGTTCGACCACTCGTTGGGATCTTTCCGCATGTCATACAACTCTTCGGTGCCATCGGCATAGGTGATGTACCGCCAGTCTTCGCTGCGGATTCCGTGGTTGCCCTTGTTGTGAGTCGTGATGGCCGGCCACTTGCGAGCGGCGTTTGCGTCCTTGAGTTGCGGCACGAGACTGTGCCCTTCGAGCTGTTTGTTCTCCGGCAGCCCGCACAGTTCCAGCAGAGTCGGGTACATGTCAAGCAGTTCCGCCGGTTTGGTGCAGCGTCCTTCGGAAGCAATTCCCGGCCCAGCGAAAATCAGCGGAACTCGAGTCCCGTCGTCCCACAACGTGTTCTTGCCGGTGATCAGTTTCTCGCCCAGATGCCAGCCGTGGTCAGACCACAACACGACGATCGTGTTGTCGGCTTTGCCGCTCTTCTTCAAGGCGGCAAGCACGCGACCGACCTGACTGTCGACAAAACTCGTGCAGGCAAGGTACGACCGGCAGAGGTTTTCCCACTGGTTTGCTTCTTCCAGAAACTTGAAGCGTGGCTCGGGAAGTTTCCAGTGCAGGTACCACGAGAACCGCGGCGTGTCGTCCCGATCGTGCCTCATGATTCGTGGCAACAGCGACTTTCCATCCGGATACAGGTCGAACCATTTTTGAGTCGCGTAACACGGAACGTGCGGCAGGAAGAAACCCACCGACATGAAGAATGGTTCGTCGGGCGTGGCTTCGAGTTGTTCGACCGCCCAGCTTGCGACTTTCCAGTCGCCTTTGTCTTCGTCTTTGTGAGGAAAGACTCCCCAATCGACCAGCGGATGTGCGGCCGGAGTCTTCACCAGTTTTTCTTTCGGTCGAACTCCAACGCCAGGCGGCGGACCGACGACGTCGAATTCGGTATCGGTCTTTTTGCGACCGTAGCCACCGTGGTAAATCTTGCCCGTTGTAAAAGTTTTGTAGCCGTGCTGCTTCAGGTACTGCGGCAAGGTCACGAGGTCTTTGAATTCGTCCAGACTTCGGAACCACGGAGACAACCCGCAAACTCCGGTCGAGGATGGTCGCAGACCGGTCATCAGACTTGTCCGCGAGGGGTTGCACAACGGTGCCTGACAATGAGCATTCAGGAAAACGGTTCCGCTGGCAGCCAGCTTGTCGATGTGCGGCGTCTTTACTTCCGGGTGCCCGCCGAGGCAGCCAATCCAGTCGTTCTGATCATCAATCGCGATAAACAGAATGTTCGGCTTTTCCGCAGCTCGAACACCAACCGACAGGACTAGCGTGAAACACAATCCGGCAAGAGTCATTAAGCGTGACGGCACGGGCATCGGTAATCCTTATTCGGTGTTCAAGTTCAAGATGCGGTCTGATTCGCTGAACGGCTCGGCGAAGTATATTCTCAACGGTTCTCGATTCCGAACGCCCAGGAACACTATGTTGTGGTTGTGTGACAAGTTGTGTGACAGAGCCGTGAGGCTTGATCGGAAACTTCTCCGAGGTGCTCAGTCGTGATCGTTGCAGAAGTCATCGTTCTGGAGAAGCAAGCTCGTTGGGCGCCTGAACTGAGTCGACAATTCCAGAACGAAAACGTAGCCGTGCGTGCGTGTCGAGACTTTGCCAGTCTGCGCGAACGAGTCGACGCAGCTCGAAAGAACCAGAAGAGCTGCGTCGCCGTGCTGAACCTTGCCGGCTGGCCGGGCGAGTGTCTGCCCGTCATTTCACAACTGCACAGACAACAGATTTGCGTCGCTGTTGTCGGTCATCCGGGAGTCGAAATACTCGAACCGTCGCTGCGGGAACTGGGAGTGACGACTTTGTTTCTGCCGCCCATCGCCGGCCACGAAATCGGAGATGCGTGTCGAAGACTGTTGGGTCAACATTCGCTACAGTCTCACGGACCGGGATCGCGCTGACGGAAACTTCGCTTAAGACTCTGACCATGCCTGGCATCAGTCGTCGACAAAACTAAAGGCAGGAACGCCGGATGAGGATTATTCGAGGTCGATTCGGCCGCCGAAAACTGCTGAGCAACCCAGGAGACACAACTCGACCAATCACCGACAAAGTGAAGGAGAGTCTGTTTGAGTACCTGGAAGACGAAATCCAGGGAATGCGGGTCGCCGACATCTTCGCGGGAACGGGGACGATCGGCCTGGAGTCGCTCAGTCGCGGAGCCAACTCGGTTGTCTTCTTCGAACGGGATCGAAAAGCGGTGGAGCTGCTTCGGAAGAACGTAGCGTCACTGAAAGTCGAAGACGAAACGCTCTGCTGGGCGACAGACGTCCTGAAGACTTCATTCCGCCCGAAAAACTGCGAAGGGATGACTCCCTTTGACGTCGCCTTCTTCGACCCGCCCTACAAAATGGTGCCAGATATCCTCCCCGGAAAGCAGCTGTTCAAGTCGCTCGAGCGGCTGGCTCGCGAAGACGTAACGTCAGACGATGCACTGCTCGTCTTTCGAACTCCAGGCCGTGCAGAATTCCAGCTACCAGATGCCTGGCGGTTCGAACGGAAGCTTGAATATTCGCGAATGGAAGTCCACTGGTTTCGGAAGCAAGCTCAATCAGCAAATGATGAGGCAATGCTCGGTGAGACTCAGAAAGGCGAATCCGAGCCTGAGGACAGGGCAAGAGACGAAGCTGCTGAAGAATCGCTCGATAGACTTTCCGAAAAAACCTCAACGGAATCACGGGCGTAGCGGCAGATTGAAATAGAAGGACCCTCCCGCGGAACCGTTTCTGCCTGGCGACAACCTGCGGTGCCGTCGGACTGTCTCTGCCCTGGGGAGGGTCTACGCCTGTTGGCGATTATTACTAATCGGCCTTTGCGTCCGCTGCAATGAATACAAACAGTCCGGAAAATTGTTCACCAGTGTTTGCAAGAGGGCCGGTTGGCGCAGAATGGCTGGCAGTTGCGAATATCCGCAATGGATATGCAGAGCAGACGAAAATCGACCATGATCCGCCGCCTTCTGAAGTTCGAGGCAAATCGCCCTGATTTTCCGCAGTCAGACTGCAAGATTCGACACAACTGAATTCGATGTTTCTCCTCTGTCGAGTTCGCAGTTGCCTGTGACCATTGATTGCCAGGCTGACTCGTCAGAGGTAGTTTCCGCTGGGGTTTGTCGGCAACTCCTCAGCTCGGCACCGTATTTCCTGTGTTTCGATTCCAGCGTTTCCGGCCACGTGAAATTTAAGACTGACGTTCCGATGCACAACAACGAGATTGCAGCCCTGTTTGACGAGCTGGCCGACCTGCTCGAACTTCAAGGTGCCAACGCTTTTCGACTTCGGGCCTACCGAAACGCCTCGAGGACCATCGGCAGTTCGTCTGAATCGATTGCCGAATTGGCTCAAGATGGCCCAAAGGCTTTGCAGACGATTCCGGGAATCGGTAAGGACCTCGCGGAAAAGCTCGTCACGATCGTCGAAACCGGCGAATTACCACAGCTCGAAGAACTGCGAGAGCAGATTCCCACCGGCGTTGTGATGATGCTGCGCATCCCTGGAATCGGGCCGAAAAAAGTCGCAGCGATTTTCAATGAACTCGGCGTCACAACGCTTGATCAACTTCGTGAAGC
>JADHNX010000138.1 GCA_016779365.1 Planctomycetaceae bacterium | reverse complement strand
CATCGAAACGTTCTACAACTCAAAGAGAATTCATCAGACCCTCGGATACCGAACACCGGACGAATTTGAAGAACTGCATCAACCAAAACTAGCCGTCTAGAAAACTATTTCAGGTGTCCATTCCAAGTGGGCAATCGCATTCGACTTCAACTGCTTGACGAAGCATTTCCTGATTAGGTCAAGACGTATCCTTCCTCGGGACGGCTGGTATAGGCCGCCGAAGGTTTCTTACCGCCGCGATAGCAGCATCTGGCATTTAACGCCCGACTCTTTCGGCTTTTTTGGGCGAAAGGTCTGGGGCTACAGGCCGCGGTTTTCGATTTCCATGAGTTTCTTGTAGAGCGTTCCTCGGCCGATGCCGAGGAGTTTGCAGGCTTTGCTTTTGTTGCCTCCGCATTGGGCGAGGACGGCTTTGATGTGGCGGAGTTCGGCGTCGGCGAGGTTTGTGTTTGCAGTTTGGGGTGAGGACTGAGGGACGAGGGGAGCGATTCCTGATGCTGGCGATGTGGGATCAGCGGTTGAGCGTTCGGTGAGGCGCAGGCCGAGGTCGTCGGGTTGGACTTCTGCGTCGAAACCCAGGACGGCAGCGCGTTCGATGGCGTTACGCAGCTCTCGAACATTGCCGGGCCATGAGTGCTGCATCAGGGCCTCGGCAGCTGCGGCGGAGAGGCGGATGGGGCCTCGACCGGACTTCTTGTGGAAGTGTACAAGGAAGCTTCCGGCCAGCAGCAGAATGTCGTCGCCGCGGTCCCGGAGGGGCGGAATCTGCAGCTCAATGACTCGCAGGCGGAAGTAAAGGTCTTCGCGGAAACTGCCATCGGTGATCAGGTCGGGCAGCGTGCGGTGTGTGGCGGCGACGATTCGGACGTCGGTCTGAATCCGGTCGGTGCCGCCGAGTCGTTCGAAGGGGTGGCCTTCCAGGATCCGTAACAGTTTGGACTGGCAGTTGAGACTCATTTCGCCGATCTCGTCCAGGAAGATCGTTCCTCGATGAGCACGCTCGAACTGGCCGAGGTGTTGTTTTGCCGCGCCGGTGAAGGCTCCTTTCTCGTGACCGAAGAGTTCGCTTTCAAGTAATGCTTCGTTGAACGCGGCGCAGTTGACAGCGACGTACGGGCCGGTGGAACGCTGGCTTGAGTCGTGAATCATCCGCGCGACGAGTTCTTTGCCAGTGCCGCTTTCTCCGGAAACGAGAACTGTCGATTCCGTCGGAGCGACTCGGCTGACGAGTTCCAGCAGACGAGTGATGGCCGGGCTTTCGCCAATCATTCGGTTTGTCCCGGAGACTTCGCTGCGCAGTTGGACGTTGGCCTGTTCGAGTCGTTCGCGATGTTCGAGGTTTTCGAGGGCGAGCCCGGCCTGCCGAGCGACGGCGATGCAAAGTTCCAGGTTGGATTGCTTGAGCGGTTCGGCAAGGCTGTTACGCAGAACTTCGATCGCGCCACGGCAACTGGTTCGTTGGGGAATCGGGACACAGATTGCTGAGCCGGGGGTTTGATCGACGACCGTTGATTCCATCGAGACATCAGCCTGCCCCGGCTGTTCAACGAGGAGTGCTTCCTGTTGATCCATGGCGAGACTTGCCAACGGCGATGGTGCTTCGTGAGTCCCTGCCGGTTTCGCGCCGTAGCGTCGGAGTCGGCCGTCGATGCTCGTCAGCCAGATGACGATTGCGTCTGCCTTCGTACCTGCCTTCAGCGCTTTGACGACGGTCGACAGCATGGATTCGATGCTGTCCTTTTCGTGCAGCTCTCCAGCTAGGCGACACAGGATCGCCGCGTTGCGGATCGAATCCGGACTGCCTTTTCCTTTGAGTTGTCCGACGACGGCGTCTTTCTGTTCGGAGTCGGGGACTCGAGCGACGAACGTCGTTGATTCGAGCAATGCCGGTTGCCAGCCTGAGCCCGAGACTTCTTCACCCTGCTGAATGAAGACGAACAGTCGGTCTCCGATGCGGATCGCGTCGCCCGGTTGCAGGATCTCCTGGTCGATCTTTCGCGAGTTGAGATACGTGCCGTTGCGGCTGGCGCAGTCCTCAACCCGCCAGCAATTTCCATCAAACCACAGCCGGCAATGCAACCTCGAACACATGTGATCGTCGATGGGGAAGTCGCGGGCCGGGTCACGGCCAAGAGTCACCGGCGGGGCATTGACGTCGAGCGTCAGGCTGTTGCCCGGTGACGTGCCGTTGAGTTGGACCAGAGCGAATGACATCTCGTCCTCAGGGTTGATGGTGATTTCGAGCGACTGAAGCAGCGATCGTTCGGTTGTTTCGGAGTGTCCTGTTCCAAGGCGCTCTCCGCAACCAGAAATGTCCTGTGACAGGGCGCTTTCGTGATTATCTAGTGTCCGCCGGAAAAATCTAGAAAACGTAAAGCGTTATTCAGAAGCGACTTCAGGATCATCCCAGATGCGAATTTCATCTCTGGCACCCTTCGTGCTTTTAAGGGAGACGTCAGACGGGACCAACGGGCCTGACACGAGCCCGCCGGAACCCAGGTCACTCACTTCTTCCCGAGGAGCTCGATCATGTCACTTCGCAAGTCCGTCCGGAAAAACATCCTGAAACAACTTTCACGACGCACTCGCCGCCGCCGTCAGGCTCCGGCTGCAGCCATGGAACACCTGGAACAACGGGCGTTGCTGTCCGCCGTTTCGGGAGCCATCGCCAGCGCCCCAATGCAGACCGATGCCGTGCCCGTCTGCGAGAACACCACGCCTTCGTTCTCTGTTGAAGACGGCACAGCGACGCTGAGCGGCTCGCACCTTGCCGACACGGTCGATGTCGCGACGGGGTTTGGGCAGGTCTTCTTTTCGATCAGCAATGCCAACGGCACGTCCATATACTCGGTGTCTGACAGCGCGATTGATTCGATCGTCATCGACGTCCACTGCGGAAACGACTCTGTCACGATTCACGGTAGCGTTTCTGAAGACGTCGCCATCTCCGGCAGACACGGTAACGACACGCTGACTCACAACGGCAGTGGCACGCTGGACGTCAGCGGCGGGTCGGGGAACGACACGATCACTGGCGGAGCAGCCTACGGTTACCTGCGCGGCGACGGTGGAGACGACACCATCTTTGGCGGAGCATCCGGTGATTTGATCGTCGGCGGAACCGGCAACGATGCGGTCTTAAGCGGAGGCGGACTGGACGTCGTGCTCGGCGGAGCGGGCAATGACATTCTGGTCGGCGGCTACACAGCCGACATCATCGCGGGCGGCGACGGTGACGACACCATCTTCGGAGTGACCGGTGCGGACCTGATCTTTGGCGACAGCTTCAACGATATCCCAGAGACAGTGCTTCCCATACGGGCAGACATTGAAGACGTGCTGCTCCGCTTCGGCAGCGTCGGCGAAGGCAACGATTACATCGAAGCCGGACTCGGTAACGACCTGATCTATGCCGGAGCCGGGACGGACCTCGTGTTCGGAGACGGCGGCGACGACACCGTCTACGGTGGCAGCGGCAATGATTCGGTCGCTGGCGGAGACGGCAATGATCAGATCTTCGCGATGGCTGGTGACGACATCGTCACTGGCAACGGCCCAAACAATCTTGCGGCCGTGGTTGTTCCAACCAGAGGCGTTGAATTTGAAGACTACGTTGTCCGAGTCGGCGACATGGGTGACGGCAATGACTACGTTGAAGGCGGAGCCGGTGACGATCTGCTGGTCACGGGAGTCGGCAACGATCTCGTCTTCGGTGGAGCGGGCGATGACCGCATCCACAGCGGAGTTGGCAATGACATCGTCGTTGGCGGAGGCGGCAACGACAGCATTCATGCCGGAGCGGGCAGCGATCTCGTCTTCGGCGACGGAACGAATACTCTGCCGGCGAGCCTTCCGACTGACCGCGCGAGCGTTGTCAGCTACATCCTGCGATTCAGTCACGTGAATTCCGGCGACGACCTGATCTGGGGCGGAGCGGGACACGACGCCATTCTCGCTGGAGCGGGGAACGACGGTGTCCACGCCGGAGCCGGCAACGACATCGTGCTGGGTCAGGGCGGTAACGATGCCGTCTACGGCGGCGAAGGCAACGACGCGATCGCTGGCGGAGTCGGCGATGACTCGATGGCCGGAGCAAATGGTGATGACCTGCTAATCGGCGGCGTGGGTAACGATTGGATCTTCGGTGACGGATTCCTCGCCGACGATGCGAGCACAACCGCTGTCGACTGGTCGCTCTCAAAGGATTCAACCCGAGGTCGAGGCAACGACACCATCTACGGCGGGCTGGGCAGTGACTTCATCACCGGTGGCAACGGCAACGATCTCATCTTCGCCGGACCTCGCCTGGAAGTTCCGGACGATCCCGCGATTGACGTGCAGCCTGTCGATCCTCGGATGGTGTTGAGCGTTTCGCCGATCGATCCTGTCGTGATCGACGTTGCGTTGCGGGAAATCGATCCCGTCCCCGTTCCGCCACGGGTCAATGATCATGATCTTGTCTTTGGCGGAGCAGGCAACGACGTCATCGTGACGCGAGCCGGTAACGACGCGGTCGCCGGCGGAGCAGGCAACGACCGAATTCACTCCGGAGCCGGTGCTGATCTGGTGCTCGGTGATGGACCGAACTCGCTGGCCGAAACGCCGCTGCCGACGATTGATCGGACAACCGTTGATGACTACCTGAAGCGGGTTTCGTCGGTCAACCGCGGCAACGACAGCATCAATGCCGGGTCGGGTAACGATCAGGTTTACGCTGGACGAGGCGACGATGTCGTGTTCGCCGCAGCGGGGAATGACTTCGTCGATGGCGGTCTGGGAGACGACTTCATTCATGGCGGAACCGGTAACGACACACTGCTTGGCGGCGGCGGAAACGACACGATCCGCGGCGGTGGAGGCGATGATCTGCTGCGAGGCGGAGACGGCAACGACGACCTTGACGGCGGCAACGGCCAGGACATCATCTACGGCGACGCCGGTGACGATCTGCTGACCGGCGGCGACGGCAACGACTACCTTGAAGGCGGAGCGGGGATCGACGAGTTCTTCGCTCAGGACGGTTTCGCTGACACGCTGTGTGTTGAAGCTGGCGAGGCCGCTCACATCGACGCCTTGCTGGACCGTGTCGGTGAGTGCTGATTCCTCGGTCGAGCTTCGGTGTCAGGTGTTTGATCAACGTGGTGCAGCAATGTCCCGCGTCGATCGGGCAGGCTGAAAGGGCTCTTCGTGAGATCATTCGCGAAGAGCCCTTGTCGGTGTTTGTTCACACGGTTGACAGGCTGTTGCAGTTTGCTGCGGCGTTGCGGCAGTCTGCTGCAGATTGATCTGGCGACGACTTTGGAGTTAGGCGGTTGCGGTTCAATTTCGCGACCAGTCGAGACGCTGAATCGAAAGTTTGTTGGTCCAAACGGGGGCACTTTGCGAAGGACGCAGGCCAGTATTGAGGGTTTGACACGCTGCAGACTGCAACAGTAATCTGAATTTGCGGCACAACGCTGCAAAGTATGTGAGGCATTGTGAATCACTTTTCTGGAATCGGAATTCGGTTCCGGATCGGGGCGAAACTTTCTGCGTGATGGTGCGTTCGTGGTACGGCGGTTGCATTAAGCAACCATCCACTTCACTGCGGCGTTTCGCATCACCCATCTGCATGACGAAGGGCTAACGATGAGACGACGAAACTGCTCACTGACCGAGAATCTCGAACCGCGACTGGTTCTTTCGCCTCTTTCTCTGCGAGGCAGCGTCGACCCGCCTCGAAGCACTCCCTCGGATTCCGCCCCGCAGGACGAGACTCCACTTCAGGTCTTTACTCGCGACAGTCAGCAAAGCCAGGTTGCACAGCGGCGGTTCGTTCTTGGTGATGTCAATTTAGTACCGGTTGCTGAAGTTCCGGTGTTGACGCCAGTCGACCCGCCAACCACCGACACCATTGAGCCGGGGACAACTCCGGGCGGCGCCGTGATTGACGTCGATGACGAACCGGGGAACGTCGCTGTGAACGATGTTCGGACAGTTTCGTCAGACGGTGGCACCGTCGATGACGACTTGGCTGGCGATTCACTATCAACCGACGATCGCACGTTGGTGCTCGTTGATTCTGTAACCGATGCCGACGGAACCCGCGCCGATGACGAGTCGGACGTTGAGGGCAGAGTCGAAGACATCGCCGCCGGATTCGATTCGAGCAGTGAATCGCCGCCAGCGTCTCCAACCGAGCCCGGGGTGAACTTTCTGGATGACTCTTCGAAGAATGTTCGAGTGGGCTCCGGTGTTCGAGGTTCTTTCGAACACGCTGAGAAACCAATGTTTCCGATCGTAGCGTACTCTTCGGCGATGCCCGGGACGGCAGCCGATGGTGACGCCCCCTCATGGATTGGTGCGTTGACGGAATCGGTGAAGTCCTGGTTCAGCTTCGAAGGATTGGGGGCGGGGAAGGCGAACACGATGTCCGATTCAAGTGTGCCTTACGTCGCTCTTGCCGGTGGCTTTTCATTGGTCGCAGTTGGCCGAAAAGGACTTACCGAAGCGGACTCGTTTGAAGCAGACGATCCAGGTGTCGGTGTGTGGAAACCGGATCGACGATCCGGGCGGCCGGCTGATCGGCGGCGGTTTCGCTGGTTTGGATTTGCGACGAAGGATCGACGGAGCAGGCCCAGCGGAGAAGTTTCTCAGGAACAACCATCATCAAAGCAGAACCTGTCTGAGCCAGATATTTCCGAAGCGTTCGCGATGACGCTGATGCAATCGGTTGGCGAGGATGCTTTTGTCCTTTCGCCAATGCCATCGAGTGGCGAGCTACCGAACGACGATTCGGAAGACAGCTCGTTATCGTTTGAACTGATATCGGTTGGGGCTGCAACGGTGGCTGGCGGAGCACTTGCAGGCCGATCTCGCAGCAGCAAACGGCAGAAACGTGTGCGGCCGACCATCGACTATTCAGGGACGACATTGCCTCGTTCGTAGGCTGTAACTGCGGGCGTCACTTTATGAATAGCCATGCTGAGAATTCTCCGGTCGGTGACTTTGCCGCCTCATGGGAAGCAGGTAGTCGCCCGACGGTGCTGGGGTATCTGGAGGGGCGAACCGGCTCCGAACGCGCGGAGCTGGCTGCTGACCTGATTCGCATCGATCTGCAACATCGGCTGCGACTCGGTGAAGAAGTACACGTGGACGAGTACCTGCGAGACATCCCCGAATTACGGGGCGCCGAAGTGGAGCTTGTCGCACTGCTGATTGATGAACACGCTTTGCGGACTGAGGCCGGTCAGGTTGTCACGCTTGACGAGTACGCCAGACGCTTTCCTGAGCACGTTGACACGCTCCGCAATGAGTTGGGGCTGACGGATGGTCGAACTCGGTCTCCTCAGACTTCGGGAAGCTCGTCATCCGGATCTGACGGACTCCCATGCAACGCTGACGAACGGTTCGAGCCCGGCGATGTCGTTGGCGACTTCCGTATTGAAAAGCTGCTGGGGGCTGGCGGCGTGTCCCAGGTTTTTCTGGCGACTCAATTGTCACTGGATCGCCAGGTCGCGTTGAAAGTTACGGTCGATACGGAAGCAGACTTCGCGGTCGGTAGCGAAGGCCGGACGATGGCATCGTTTTCACACCCGAACATCGTCCCCGTTTTCGCAGAGGAACGTATCGGGAGTTTGAGGCTCCTGGCGATGCAGTATGTCGATGGCTCGACGCTGTCCGACTTCCTGGACCAGGCTCGAGAACATTTTTATGGGCGGGGAGTCCGTCGAGTGGCGACGCAGTCCGAAGCTCTGGCGCTCATCGGCAAACATTGTTCAGATAGGCCAATCGGAAAGAATGATCAACGCCGTGATGACGGATCAAGTCGGAACTTTCTATGCGGAATCATCCGCGACCTTGCCCGCGCTTTGGCTGCAGCGGCGGCCAGGGGAGTGATCCACAGCGACGTGAAGCCTGCGAACATCCTTCTCACGCGGGAGGGTAGAGCGATGCTGGCAGATTTCAATGTCTCGTTCTCTCAGAATTCAGACAGAGGTGAGCCGCCACCAGTCGGTGGCACGCTGCTTTACATGTCTCCCGAGCAGCTTGGCATTTTGACCGGCAGCGAATCGGATTTCCGCCTCGACGAACGATCCGATATCTATTCTTTAGGTTTAGTCCTGTTTGAAGTGTTGACTGGCGCGTGGCCATTTCTCGAAGGCAACGTCGCGACTGAGCCTGTGGTCGCCTCAGGTCAGTTACAGGCGAGTCGCCTGTCATCACCAATCGAGTTCCCGACGGGAAGCAAGTGTCTGACGCCGGGGCTCAAGTCGATCATCGAGAAGTGCCTGGCTCCGCAACCGAATGATCGATACCAGAGTGCTGACGAGCTGGCTGAGGATCTTGATTGCTTCCTGACCCATCGGCCGTTGAAAACAGCGATTGATCCCAGCCGAGTTGAGCGAACTGTAAAATGGATCAAACGCAGCCCGGCGCGGGCGATCCTGATGGCGACAGTTTTGGGAGCAGTGTCGTTGTTCGTCTTGATGTTCCGACCGAACGATCAATCGCAGGATTCGCCAGCCTTAGAGCCTGGAAGAACGACGAGCGTCGCGGTCACAACATTGTCGGCTGACTTGGCGAAGCGTTCCAGAGAGGCCGACCATGCCGGACAACGATTGCTCACTGAAGGGAACTTCCCCAAAGCCGCACAGCAGTTTGAGTTGGCCACGAAACTGAATCCTCAATCGGCGACCACTTGGCATAACCTCGGAGTCGCCCGCTTCCGTCTCGGGAAGTTCGCCGATTCCCTCAGTGCCTTCGACCGCAGCATCGCTCTCGGCAACGAATCCGGTCTTGCATACTCGCACCGCGCGGCCACCCACTTTGCTCTCGGCGATGAGTCGGGAGCTGAATCCGACTTTGCAACCGCCGCCCAGGTCGCCTTACCGCGCGAGCGCGTAGAAGTCGCCAGAAATCAGGCTGAGTTCGATGCTCTTCGGGAGGCGGGTACTCAATCTGCTGCTGAGTAGCCGTTTCGAGGCTGTGCTGTTCTCAGGTTGACGCCGCATCAATCACTGTCAGGTAAGTAGGATGTCGGTGTTTCCTGTAGTGGTTGTGCGTGATTCGTGTCTGGGTCTATCTTGTCGCCCAACGCGGATCGTTCCCGCCCGATCAATGATTGCACCAGTCAGATGACAAAGGGTGAATATGACTGTTGATGAAGTAATGGCTGAGCTGAAGTCGCTGGGAAAAGAGCAGACGCTTGCGACCTATCGGCGGCACGGCGCCGATGGAGAGATGTTCGGCGTGCAGATTGGGGAACTGAAAAAAGTTTTGAAGAAGATTAAGGGCGATCAGGACCTGGCTCTGTCGTTGTGGGAGACGGGCAACGGTGACGCCATGTATCTCGCCGGGTTGGCCGCCGACGGAAGTCTGATGACACGCAAGCAGTGTTCGGCGACAATTAGCCTCTCGGTTTAGCGACAATTAGAATTCCGGTCTGGTTCCAGGAAGATCGTTACGGTGAAGGCTTCGTTTTGGCGTTCTTCGCCGTTTCCACGCGGTAGCTCGGCACGTTCATTTCGATG
>JADHNX010000137.1 GCA_016779365.1 Planctomycetaceae bacterium | reverse complement strand
TTCAGAAAGCTGGCTTCGGCAGACGCCAGCTGGCCCGATCGAAACTGGCAGTCGGCCAGTTGGTAAACGACGGACTCAGCAATCGGCAACTCGCCAGCCTTTTTTTCGACCTCAGCCAAAACCTGAGCCGCGCCTGAATAATCCTGAAGCGCCTTCAGGGTAAGACCTTTCCAGTAGCCTGCGGTGACGGCTTGTGTCGGGTTGGCCGATGCTTCGTCGAATTTGCTCAGAGCGTTAGGGAAATCGTTGTTCTGGTAATGAGCGAAACCGGCGTTCAAGGTGGCGACTGATCGCAATCGGCTTTCCGGAAACCGAGTTCCCAGAGCCTCATACTCGGTCACTGCCTCGTGATACTTCTTCTGTCCGAACAGAAGATTGGCCATCGCCAGTTGAGCGGCATCGCCACGGTCCGTCTGCGCTCCCTTTGCTGCTTCGCGATAAAGCAGGAGCGCTTTCGTCGCGTCGCCCGCTGCCTCGGTGGCCTGAGCCAGGCCGAACCGAGCTTCCGCAGCCATGCGTCCCTGCGGGAATAAATCGAGCGACGCCTGCAGGCTGACGACTGCTTCTTTCGACTTACCGAGTCGTCTCTGAGTATCGCCGAGATAGAACAGGGCGTACTCGCGAAAGGGATCCTTCGGGAAATCTTTCAGACAACTTGTGAAATCTTTCTCGGCGCGTTCCAGCTCGTTGAGATAGTAGCTGCACTCGGCGACTCGATACCGGGCGTGAGCGATGTCGCTGTTCTGCGGGTACTTCTGGATGAATCCGTCGAGTGTGGCGCGAGCGACCGCGTGATTCTCCAACTGTATCTGTGACAGTCCGAGATACAGCGTCCCGAAGGGGATCTGCTCGTGCTTCGGAAACTCGGTCTGAAACTTCCGGAACGCTTCTTCCGCCTGCAGCCAGCGTTCGGCTTTGTAGAGACCTCGCGCGAAGTTGTAGGCGTCGAGTCCAGCGTCAGCTCGAACGAGGTCTGCCTGGAACAACGCGGCGATGGTTACACTGAGAAACAGTGTGAAAGAAACGAGGTTGGACGGCCTGCTGGAATTCCGTCTGAGCATGTCTCACTCCTGAAGCTTCGGAAACGAAACGACGATTGTTCGTCTGTGATGTTTCGAAGCAGAATCCGCATCCATGTAACTTGCCGGGGCAGCATAGGGCGACCTGGCAACGGCAACAGCCGGGATGTTACCCGGCGCGAATCCGTATCGTAAAGGGGCTGCCTGCCGCATGGACCGGGAAACGCCGATGCATCTACCTGGAAATTCTCGCGTCAAACCAGGCGGCATGAATGCAAGTTGCCTGGCTTTCTGGTTATCTTTTCGTGTTCCGAAGGAGAAATTCACAGTGAGGCCAAAGTGATGAAAAACGCATTCCACACGTCCCTGTTTGTTCTGATGCTGACTGCTCCTGCGACGTTGGCCAACGGGTCCGAGCCGAAATACGTGGCGGTTGAAAACTGGTTGAAGCCGGCTCCGGATATGGAGACGATCGGTCAGGCTCACGGCGACGTGGCTGTCGCTTCAAACGGCGATGTCTACGTGAGCGTTGGCGGAGCACGAGGCGGCATTCAGGTTTTCGACTCGACCGGAAAGTACTTGAGGAATGTCCCCAATGCTCCGGCAGATTTTCATGGCTTCGTGATTCACCAGGAACAGGCGGGAGAATTTATCTACGGAGCTCGCCTGACTGGGCAGTCAATTCTGAAGATGCAGCTCGACGGACGAATCGTGTTGAGTATTGCCGGTTCAACGATTCCGCCCGAACTGGTTCGCGTGAGAAACGGGATGCCGAGTCTTCGGCTAACGAACGTTGACGTTGCTTCGGACGGGCGCATCTTTGTCGTGGATGGATATTCAAGCGATGTCATCCACTGCTTCGACGCCAACGGAAAGTATCTCGACAGCTTTGGAGGCAAGGAAGCGCCGTACGGATTCAAGACCTGTCACAAAATTGCGATCGATAACCGTTTCGATCCGCCACGCATTCTCTGCTGCGACCGGGAAAATCGTCGAGTCGTCCATCTTTCAATGGATGGCGAAGTCCTGAACGTCGTCAAAGAAATGAAGCGACCGGCAGCCGTCGCTGTCCACGGCGAACTCGCCGCGATTGCCGAGATCGAAGGCCGGGTCAGCCTGCTCGACAAAGAGGGCAAGACCGTCCTCCAGTTAGGAGCCAACGAAGTGAAGGCCCAAACGGCGACAAACAAAGTGAAGCCGGCTGACTGGCGAACGGGAATTCTGACAGCTCCGCACGGCCTGGATTTCGACAGCCACGGAAACCTGTTCGTAACCGAGTACAACGTCTACGGACGAGTCGTTCGGTACGACCTCGCGAAGTAGCGGTTTCTGATCCTGGCAGCAATCAGATGGTGCGTCTTGGCGCACCTGTTCGGCCTTTGGTCGGTGCGTCGAGACGCACGCTACCAAGTGTCATCTTACCGGACCTGAAAGGTCGGGCGGAAGATTTCGCGATGCGGATCGCGGCTCAACGGAGGCCTGGTTGGCGGAGCGGGCCCTTCGGAAGCCTGTTGGCGATTCCCCGTGGAAAGAAACAGCTCGTCGCGGAAGAGACTTGAGCGGCGAATCTGCACGTCTGGTTGCGAGGCTTTAAGCACCCCCACAGAGAAAACGCCGTACGTGATCTCAAGTGGCGTTTCCGAGGCGATGCTCAGATCGCGATCTGGTTGCAGGTTACGGAGCGCGTCCGCCTTATGGACGTGTCTGCATCGGACCGATAATCTGGGAACGTGCTGCGTCTGAAAAACGTCGGGAAACGATCATCCATCAGGCATACCACAACGTTGCGTTCCGCTGTTTTGTCCCAGCCATCAAACCGCACACAAATCCAGGATCGCTTCGCCCCGAATCGCGTTGAAGCGTCGCTCCTGGCGCCTTTGCAGGAGAGCCACCTGCTGACATTTGAAGGTGAGCAACTTCTGTTCAAGCAGTTGAACTTTCTCAGGTTCCGCACGACCGCCATTCAGGCGACTCTTCAGCCGAAGCGACCGGCAATGAAGAAGGTCCGAGAGGTGTAACGGAATCTTGATTTACGCGATTGATAAGTTTGACTACTCATGAAGATACCGCTTCAGCACTTATGTGACGCAGCCTGTGCAGAGGCATCTGTATCGGGAGATTGGCCGCCGCCGCAAACGCGCCCAGTGCGAGCACGCCTGCCAGGCCGAGGTAAGAGTCCAAGAATCAGCCATCGAAACTGATCCGACTGAATTGATTGAGGACGAGATCAAAGTTGCTACCGCTGCCGTGATCGCGAAACTCGAAGACACACTCGACGAGCGTGCGCAGTTTATCGTATGTGGCTGATTCGGGCTCGAAGGCTCGGGGAAGGACCCGACCTTCTGCGAGATTGGAGAACAACTCGGACTCAGCAAGTAGTGAGTCCGTCAGTTGCTTCAACGAAGCCTGGAAAAACGGGCGAAGTCGCCAAACCTTTTGAATACATCTTTGCTTCGCACTGATCGTGTCTATGAATATCAGTTACGCCATTACGCGTCGCACTCGTCGCCCATGGGATGCATCCTGGCATTGGTCGCGAGAGCGCATAACTCGAAAATTCGGAGTGATCTGATGACAAAGAGAAGTATTGCGAAAGCGACCTATGTCGCTGGGGCGTTCCTTTCGTTTCTGCTTTCGGTTTATCTGTGGTTCAACGGAAACAAGGAACAGGGGCTGTATGTGGGGCTCTGGGTGCCGTCGATCCTTTCGTTCGGAACTCTGATTCTGGGGGGACGCCATGACTGATCTGGCACTCTTCATGATTGGATTCGGTATCTTCGCCACATGCTTGTTGGCGACAATCGGGATGGCGATCGGAACTTCGCAACCGAACGACAGTGAAGTCATTCAAAGCGGCCCCGATCATCCTGATTAGCTGAATGCCGCAATGCTTGGTCTGGCACCTGCCGTTCAGTCAGAGTTCAATGGTAGGTGACAATCCGTATAAAATGTGAGGTTCTGAAGGAAAGTTTCCAGGGAAACTGCAATGAACAGTCAATTGAAATCACGTCCATGGATGCGGACCGTTCTTCTCGCAGCCGGCATTTACAACCTTCTGTGGGGTGCATCCGCGGTTCTGGTGCCGCAGAAGTCGCTTAATCTGCTGGGACTGGAATCTGGGGCTCCGATTGCACAACTTTGGCAATGCATAGGCATGATCGTTGGCGTGTATGGCATTGGATACCTGATCGCTTCCCGAGACGCATACCGTCACTGGCCAATCACGCTTGTCGGATTACTTGGCAAAGTGTTGGGCCCCATCGGATTCGTGTTCTCGATTAACGCTGGGACGCTGCCAACCAGTGTCGGCTGGACGATCATCACCAACGACCTCATCTGGTGGCTCCCCTTAGCAGCCATCCTGTGGGGCGCACTTCGCTACCATCAGAGTGTGAATACGGCACACGACACGCCAGAGGCCGACGACCCGCTCAGTGAACTCCGCACGAATCAGGGAAACATCCTCGATGAACTTGCCAATCGGCAGCCGCAATTGGTGATGTTTCTTCGCCATGCAGGATGCTCGTTCTGTCGTGAAGCTCTCAGGGATCTTTCACGGCAGCGCGCCGAAATCGAAGCATCAGGCTGTGGCATCGTACTCGTCCACATGGGAGATAATGACCACGACGCGTCGTTCTTCGAAAAGTACTCCATGGGCGACGTTCCAAGGATCGCCGACCCACATTGTCGACTGTATCGCCTGTTCGGACTCGACCTCGGGTCATTTACCGAACTGCTCGGTCCACGCGTCTGGCTCCGAGGATTCATTGCTGCTGTTCTCAATGGTCACGGAGTTGGACGTCTGCGCGGCAATGGATTTCAGATGCCCGGCGCTTACATCTACCACTGCGGTCAGATCCGCGGTGGCTTCCAGCACGCTCTGGCCTGCGATCGTCCAGATTACGCGGAACTCGCCGAGCGGATCGGCGCGTCCCCAGTGGTCAAGACCGTTTGATTGCGTTTTCGCGACGACAACTCCACAGACGGGTAACCGCAGCCTGTACACGATCGCGGTGAGCCAGTCGTATCACCATCCAGCTCGCATCCGCACGACTGGCAGATCACTCCCCGCTGAACCAGCAGTGAGATTCGCATCATCAAATCTCCCATGATTACGGCCTCTCCAAATAGCGTTTCAAACCCGTCATTCTTCAGCAAGATCCCGGTCGCCCTCGTATCTGGTGTTAATAGACGAGACAATTCGAATAGCGACGGCCGCCGCTTCGACGCAGATTGCTAACGTCCGCATTGCGTGTTTTTCACTTCCAACGCCTGCCTTCGAATCGCCGACATCTCTGAATCGTCTTCACGACGCTTTTCCACATTTCTGATCGCGAACGACATGCGGTGAACGTCTTTCAAACGGTCGTAGTTCCGATCGAGGAAATCCCAGTAGAGCGTTGTAAACGGGCACGCATCGTCGCCGGTGCGTTTTCTGTAGTCGTAGCGGCAGTTGCGGCAATAGGGGCTCATTTTGTTGATGTAGTTGCCCGTCGAGCAGTAGGGCTTGGTGCCAACAATACCCCCGTCACCGAACTGGCTCATGCCAAGAGTGTTCGGGAGCGAGACCCAGTCGACGGCATCGACGTACATGGCCATGTGCCATTCGTGGAACTTCAGTGGGTGGACTCCCAATAGCTGAGACAGGTTGCCGAGTACCATCAGACGGTGGATGTGGTGCGAATAGCCGTGATTGATCACGTGCTGCATCGACTGTCGGGCACACTCCATGTCTGTGTCACCATCCCAGAAGAATGACGGCACGTCGCGGTCCTGTTCCAGGGAGTTCAACTCGGCGTAATCCGGCATTTCACGCCAGTAGATACCGCGGATGAACTCACGCCAGCCGAGAACCTGTCGCACAAACCCCTCAACACTGTTCAGCGGCGCCGATCCGTTGAGGTGGGCGATGACCGCCGCTTCGACACACTCGCGTGGATTCAGCAGTTTCAGATTCAGCGGAGCCGACAATCGCGAGTGGTAGAGAAATGCCTCGTCCGTCCACATCGCATCTTCGTATCGGCCGAAGTTCGGCAGTGTGTGCTCGATGAAGTGATTGAGCATCGCCAGAGCCTGCCGCCGCGTTACGGGTAGCTGAAAATGTTCCAACGATCCAGGGTGATCGGCGAATCGCTGTTCGACCATGGCCATCACATCGCGAGTGGTGGCGTCGGGTTTGAATGTCCTTGGCGCAGGACTTTCAGAGGGGCCGGCCTTTCCGAAGCTTTCCCGGTTGTCATGATCCAGATTCCACGTTCCGCCGACCGGCTTACCACGTGAGTCCATCAGGACGTCATGTTTCTTCCGCATCCAGCGATAGAAGAATTCCATGACGAGGTTCTGCTTGCCACTCGCCCACGACTGAAAGTCCTCAGTGGAACAGTAGAAATGCCGGTCCGGCCTGATCTCCAGCTCGATGCCGAGAGACTCGGCAGTTGACTTGATTTCAGCAAGCACCCGCCAGTCGCCCGGTTCGACAATGATCAGCTTTTCTGGCACAAGTTTGCTGACATCCAGAGTGAGTACTTCAGAGAATGTCCTGCCACGGTCACACGCCGGGTCGGGCGTCAGTTCGTGATAAGCGACCTCAATGCTCCGTGTGCTGAGCTGATCACGGAAGTGACGCATCGCAGACAGGAAGTAGGCAATCCGCAGTTTGTGGCACCAGACATGCGTGTTCTCCCGGGACACTTCGGCCATCCAGATCACATCACGTGTCTTGTCGAAACCGTCAAAAGCAGCAGACCTCGAGTTGAGCTGATCGCCGAATACCAAGACGAGATTACGCACCAATAAGACCTGTAAAAAGGGAGCAGACCGAGAATGCCACTACGAGGGCAGTAGCCGACAGGCGATGGTTGTCATGAGGACTCCGCGGGCGGTCCAGGCGATTGTGCGCACCCAGTTGGTTGTAACAAGTGCGGAGTGATGCGACGTCGAGAAGCCGTCTTCTGCAAGGGCGCCATGCCGTGGTACCTGAAGGATCGCTGTTGAGAGCCAGACAACAAAGACCAGCGCAATGCCCACCCACAGCCAGCTCGGCGGAATCGCATCTGGAGAACGGTAGAGCAGCCCGACGGCCGTGAATGCTTCGACCAGCATGAACGGCGCAACCACCCTGGTGGTTAGCCTCTGATGAATGCCAGCGTATTCAACGAACGAACCTTCGCCGACGTGACGGAACATCGGGTAGTGGACAATCTGTACGAACCAGATCAGGCCCACCATCGCCAGTGTCGAGAACAGATTGAGACCAAGCAGCAGTCGCATGCAATTACCTCGCCATCGACGTCCGCCCCAGAACCGACGACAGGCCGCCGTCGACTCCGAACACCTGGCCTGTGATCCAACTCGACTCGTTCGAGAGGAGCCAGTGGATCATGGCCGCCACGTCGTCCGGTTCACCCAGACGGCCCAACGCGTGCATCCGAACTGACGCTTCCGCAGCCGTCTTTTTTTCCCAGATGTGTCGCGTCATCTGAGACCTTGTAAGTCCGGGTGCCACAGCGTTGAATCGGATTCCGCGGCCGGCGTATGAGGCCGCAGCCGCGACCGTCAAACCTTCAATTCCAGCCTTCGCCGCCGCGATCGCTTCGTGGTTGGGCAACCCGATCCGAGCTGCGGCACTGGACACAAGGACGACCGACCCACCGTTGCGTTTCATGGTTTGGCCGGCGGCTCTCGCCGTGGCAAAGGCCGAGAACAGGTTCGTGTTGATAGTCGCATGGAACTCGTCGTCCGTCGTGGTGTGAGCTGGCTTCAGAAGTAGTGATCCAATGCAGTTCGCGGCCCCCGCAATCTCCCCAAGTGTGCCAGCCGCTTCTTCAAAGCATTTGACAAAGCTTCCAGGATCGGAAGCATCGACATGTGCCGACGGGCAACACAGCTCTGATGCAAGGGCCTGAAGTCGTTCTGCATTTCGCGCCGCCAAGAAGACGTTGCAATCGTTATCGATTAGACGCCGAGCAAGGCGCGAACCTACGGAACCAGTCGCACCGAGAATTAGAAAGGCTGTCACATCATCTCTCCTGTGGAGGCCGCAGTTCTCAACATCAGACTCGGATGGACGGTTCGAGGTGCTTCGGAAAGTCACCAACTTGCTCGCAACAGATCTGCTCCATCACCTGCTGCAGTTGGGTCTTGAGAATCGAAATTGTATGATCGCCACCTCGGGTTCCGAGTGCGGCCGTGCCGTACATGAACGCTCGACCGAGGAATGTGAATTCCGCGCCGCTTGCCAGCGTTCGAGCAATGTCGGGGCCAGAACGGATCCCGCTGTCCATCATGATTGTGATCTGATCACGGAATTTGTCTGCAATTGATCGAAGCGAACCTATCGAAGAGGGCCCGGCATCAAGCTGTCGTCCGCCGTGATTCGAAACGATAAGGCCGTCCAGTCCGAGATCAATCGCGCGTTGTGCATCTTCGACACTGGCAACTCCCTTCAGTACGAGCTTGCCCGGCCACATGTCTCGGATCGGCTTGATCTTCTCCTCGTTCAACCGGCCAGAGAACGTCTGGTCCATAAACTGGCCGAGTTGCTTCAGGTTGAGACTCGGTGGCATATAGGGACGCAGCGTTTCGAAGTTCGGCTGACCGGCGAGCAAAGTGTGGAGCGCCCAACGAGGCCGTCCGAGAATCTGAAGCATATTGCGAACCGTCATCTTTGGCGGCATCGCGAGGCCATTGCGGATGTCACGGGGCCGATAACCGAATGTGGGAACATCGCAGAGGATCACCAGGACCGGACAGCCAGCGACCTTAGCCCGCCGAATGATGTCATCGCGGACCGAGTCCTCGGTCGGGTGGTAAAGCTGGAACCAGAAGTCTCCCTCTGTGATTTCGGCAATCGTCTCGATACTACTCGTCGACACCGTGCTGAGGATGAACGGAACGTTGTGCTGTTTCGCTGCCTGCGCGAGGATCTCCGGCGACTTCGGCCACATCAGCCCCTGCAAGCCGACCGGAGCAATCCCAAACGGCGCGTCGTAAGTATGACCGAACAACTCAGTTCGCATCTTTGACCCTCGATGCTCGGTCAGATACTGCGGCGTGAGCGCGACTTCTCGAAGGTCGTTGGTGTTACGTTGCAGATTCACATCTTCGTTGCAGCCACCGTCCAGGTATTCAAAAGCGAAGCGCGGAATCCTTCGTCGAGCGAGACGCCTCAGGTCTTCGATACCTGGGTAGCGGGAATCGTAAGAGAGTCGCATAGCCGATCCTGTGACTGCCAATCTCAATGAGATTGATCCTGGGTCAAGTTTCGCGTCTTTCGCTCGGTCCATGCATTAAAGACGGTCATGAATTTGAGCTTGCCACGACCGTCTTCTTAACCTTTTCAACGGGAATCTGGACTTCAAAGAAAGCGCGGTCTTCGGAGATGAAGGGGCTGTTGTAGCCCATGCGCCGCAGAGGACCGGCAACACGGTGTTCAGCTTTGTGATCGTCGAGCCAACTCAGCAACCGACGCTGTGCAGCTTCGAGGGACGCGGGCGTCATTCGGCCGCGAACTCCGATGGACA